>JABSQI010000001.1 GCA_013215905.1 Legionellales bacterium
GAGCAACTGACAAAAACAACACCCTGAATTAAACAATAATTTATGCATTACAAATACAGGCATACCACACCCTGTCAACTCTATACAAACAAATTTAAATAGTATTGATGCAGCGCATATTTTAAAAAGCCCTAAAAAAGAAATTTTACATATTGATACCACTATTAGAAGAGCCACTTTAGCTACATTTGATTGTAAATATCAATTTTATTATGATAATAAACTAGTGTATAACTTCCCCAAGGCTATTAGTTTAATTCAAAAAGAAAAGAGGATCAGCAAAGTATTTGGAAAAACATTTATGGAAAATGCTATTAGTATAGAAATGGAAGCTAATGGTATTAAGCTTTGGGGGTGGGTTTCTTTGCCATCATTAGAGCGTAGGCAATCTGATTGGCAATATTTTTATCTTAATGGAAGACCTATTCGTGATAGATTAGTTCAACACGCTATTAGGCAAGCATACTCAGATAGAATTGATACTAATTTCCAGCCTTCTTATATTCTTTATTTAATTATTGAACCAGATGTAGTTGATGTTAATGTACATCCTACTAAAAGTGAGGTCAGGTTTCGAGATAGTAGATATGTGCATGATTTTATCGTAAATTGTTTGAGGCAAGTTCTTTCACAAACCAATTCTGGAATTTCTATTGCAAGTTATGAGAACCAACTTAAAGTACAGGAAGAATATAAGAAGGCATCGCCAAAACTAGCAAGCAAAACATATGAGATCAATAAGAAAGAATATTTCCCTTTGGGTGATATAATAGGTTTATTAAAAAAAAGGTTTGTTTTATCTGAAAATAATAATGGACTTATAATTATAGATCTTAAGGAGTTATATGTTCAGTTATTCTATTTGGATATACAGAATTTACAAATTAAAAATAATATGAAATCTTTAGTAATTCCAGAGACTTTAATTTTTGATAATAAAAAAGCTAAGATTATAGAAAATAGTTTATTTTTATTGAAGGATTTTGGTATTTATCTAGAAATATTGAGTAAGAATACGTTTGTTGTGAGGAAGGCTCATAGTATTTATGAGGATATTAAATTTGATTTGCTATTGGAAGATATTTTCTTATCAATAGGTCATGATTATGAAAAAGATCTCCTAAAAAAGCTTGTTGTGAATGCTGTTGCTAAGCAGTTTAATAATGATAAGTTTTCCAAAATAAATGATATTGAAAGAGCTATGCGTGGTTTAGAAAAGAGTGGTTGTTATCATACTAGTTATCGCGGGAATAAGATCTGGGGAGTATTTTCTTTAACTAGGATAGTAGAAATATTGTGATAAATGTATAAAAAAAAATTAGTATTAGGTATTCTGGGTCCTACTGCAACTGGTAAGACTGATCTTGCGTGTAATATAGCGAATATAGCTCCTGTCCAAATAATTAGTGTTGATTCATCCATGGTTTATCGTGGTATGGATATTGGCACTGCAAAACCTTCTAAGAAAATTTTGGAGAAGTATCCTCATAAGCTCATTAATATTAGAGATCCGCAAGAAAGCTATTCTGCTGGAGATTTCTTGGAAGATGCACTTGTATCAATTAGAGATAGTTTGAACTGTGGTAAAACTCCTTTATTAGTTGGAGGGACGATGTTGTATTTCCATGTATTACAAAATGGATTATCACAGTTGCCTAAAAGGAATACTGATATCAGGGAGGAATTAGCCAAGAGAGCTAAAAAATTAGGGTGGGAGTCTTTGCATGCTGAATTGGCAGAAATTGATCCTGAAAGTTTTCAGAAAATTAAACCTACAGATAAACAGAGAATTCAAAGGGCCCTGGAAGTCTATAGTTTAACAAATAAACCACTTGGATCTTTTCAATTAAGTAAACCTAATTATGAGTTTGAGATTAAATTGTTCGGGATAGTTCCAAGTGAACGTAGCATTATTCATCAGAATATTGAGAATAGATTCAAGGATATGCTAAAAATGGGATTAATTGAAGAAGTGAATAAACTATATGAAACTCCTGGTTTATGTTTGGATTTACCTTCTATACGCTCAGTAGGTTATCGTCAGATATGGCAGTATTTATCAGGGGAATTAACTTATAATGAAATGGTGCAACAAGCAACAGCTGCAACTCGGCAGTTGGCTAAACGACAGCTAACATGGCTAAGAAGGTGGGATGATATTAATATTTTTGATAATATCCACGGTCTTCAAGAAGAGATTATCAAAAATTGTCTTTGAGTAGTATTTACGTAAGTGTTTAGTGCTATTATTCTGTTCTTTAAACTTAATTTCTTGATTTTAATATATTTAGATGTACTCTAAGACTATTAAAAACTTAAATTCTAAGAGATAAATAAGCTAATATTCAGTTAAGATAACGTATCATATTTGTTGTATAAAACGTTAACTAATCTCTTATTGCAAATCTGCTCTGAATATTCCAAAATTAGTGAAGAGTTGCTTTACTTAGAACATTTTCCATGGGGTACGATAGTTATAAGTAGGTAATATATACTGTATTTTAATATGCTATTCTATTTGGGATTGTGTATAATGACTTGTTGCAGTATATTATGTAAATCTATTTTTTCATTTACTAGGAAATTTAAAAATGAGTAATTTTGAAGACGATTTAATGTATGGTTACACACAACACCTTAATCACTTTGACAAATGGTGCGAGAAAGCAAAGCCAGTATTAGGTGATATTAGGCAATGTGGAATAATTGAATTAAATAGTGATGGAACAGCATATATAGCTGCTAATTGTCCAGATATAGGTGAGCAAAATATTCTAAATAAATGGTATGAATATGAGAATAATTGGTCATTTCATAAAAACCCTTCAGATGAAATTAAAACAGAGACTACCCAATTTGGGTATGAGAAGTCCGAGGTTTACGAACCTTCTTTTAGAACATCTTGGTTTACAGATAGAAAAGTTATCGGTAGTAATACTCAAAGAATATCCTTTTTTGCTTCTAGCTCTCCAGATATTTATACTAAATTGGTTCAAAATATGTCTCTTGTTAAAAAATTATTGAAATTTTTTGAAGTGGAATCGCAAAGTATTTTAGAGCACCAACAAGACCATAAAGTTAATTTAGCCGAGAAGAGTACTAATTATTTTAAAACTAGCGATTCTTTAGGTAAAACAGAAAGAGAAAAAACAAATGAATTTCTACAAAGTATCGGTATATTAGAGCCAAGTGTAACGATTAGTAAACGCGAATGGCAATGTATTAAGATGTTAGAGCATGGGAAATCTGCTAAGGAAACTGGAGATATTCTCGGATTATCAAATAGAACTATTGAAACATTTTTCTCTAGTTTAAAAATTAAATTTAAAGTTAGTAAAAAAAGAGAAATATTAGAAATTATTAATTAGTTATATAATGTTCTTAGATGCCCCAGAAATTTTAGCTTTAATTGGGATATTTCTGTCCTGTATAGTTTTCTATTTATATGCTCGGGGAGTTAATAAAGAAGAATTAACTTTAGAAAGCTTTATGCTTTCAGATAGAAACCTTAATAAATCTCAGTTTAGTAATACTTTTGCTGCGAGTAGTTTTTCATTAGCTATGAATACAATGTTTCTATTTGCTAATTGTCAAAATTATGCAATATTTATGTTGATTGCTCCGATTACTTATTTAATGGGACACTATATATTTATTTCATTAATAAGAAAATCTTCTATAGATATTAATGATTGTCGGACGGTGTCTGATCTGTGTTATAAATTCTTTCCAAGCAAATCGGTGGCAATTTTAATAACTATTATGACATTAACTAGTTATATTATGCTTATATTTATTGAACTATATATTGGTTCTATGGTTCTAACTTTTTTCTTCCCAGAAAAATTAATTTATCAGACACTTTCATTCTTATGTATCGGAATAATTGTTTTGTTATATGTTAGGTTAGGTGGATATAAAGCATTAGTAAGGACCGATAAATGGCAATTAGGCTTAATGATGTTGGCTACAAGCCTTATTACAATATATGCGATTCATGCGCCGACTATTAATCTGGCAACAACTCAAGCAATTACTAAGAGCATGTTATTTCCTACTCTTAGTATGTTTGAAGTTATTACCTTTATGTCATGGCTAACAATTCTTAATTTATTAACACCATTTGCTCAAGTGGCTAATTGGCAGAGGGTTGCTGCAGCGCAGACTACAAATATTTCTTGGAAGGGTTTAATATATGGTACTCGACATGTTCTAGTATTGTTTTTATTAACATTATTCGGCTTTATGCTTTTAAAAGCAAAAGGATATCATTTGTCTACTTTAGTAGATTTCTTAAAATTAGTAAAAACTTCTGATGGATTATCAGCATATTGTATTTTTCCATTAATGATAGTTGGATTTTGCTCTATGGTATTTTCCTCAGCTGATGTTGCAATTATTTCAGTTACTTATGCTCTTGCTGATAAGAATAGTTTTGGGGAAAAGCTAGGAGCTATGAATGATAATAGTTTAAGGAAAACACTTACTTTACTAATTACTGTTATTTTAATGATATTAACGGTGATATATTGGTTACAGTTTACAGTTTTGCAAGAATGGTTACTTCCCTTGATCTATGTAGTATGTGGTCAAATAGCGATCCTGACGCCGTTGCCGTTATATATATTATATCTAGATATAAGGGGTCTTTTAATTATTCATGAAAAATCAAGTTCATCAGTCTCCACTTTGTTGTTATTGGGCATATTATTAAGCTGGTTTCTACTGTTTCTTTTTACGTATATATCAAAATTAACAGGTTCACAGTACTGGTCACAATTATCAGTACCATTATGTTCCTTGTTGATATTATATTTGTGTCGCAGGGAGCTTGTTCAACAGGGGTTAAGAGTGTTATCAGAGAGTAAATCAAAAACTGTATCAATCTACTAGATATTTATCAATATTCAGAAATAATCAAAGAGTTAGTATATAAACAGTACTAATTTGAATATATAGAAAACTATTAAAAAAGCATTTGCAATATCTGTTCAAAAAAGGTATAATACGTGTATATAAATGCCAATTTGTTTGAAATTCAAGGACTTTAGAGACTCATGGAAGAATGAAATTTTTTTTATGAGGTATATAAATTTTGAAGAATAGGTTATTCACATCACTATCGGTATTATTATCGCTTTTCTGTGTTTCCATGTCACATTCTGCCGAAGAAGTGACAGGCTATGAAACACGGATAGAATTGACAGGTAAGATAGGATATAGCAGTAAAAAAACCTCAAAGAGAAATATAGGTCGTTTAGGATTTGTAGTCCCTATGTTCCAAAAATTAGATAGCCACCTAGGTTATGTCACATTGATAGGTATGGCAGATAGCGCAAAGCATGTAGAAGGTAACTTTGGAGTAGGTTATCGTTCATTTATAAATCCAGCGTGGATATTAGGTGAATATGTATTCTATGATTTAAGGTCAACGGAAAATAATAATTTACTAAGTCAGGTAACGATAGGTTTAGAGGCTTTTTCAAAGAATTTAGAGTTTCGTATAAATGGTTATATACCAACTAAAAAGAAATATGAGCTAAAAAATTATAATCATTATAAGGCAAGCTATAACAAACATCGTAATTATACACAATATTCAGTTAACAATAAGAAGGTAATAGAGCAAGGTGTTCCTGGTTTTGATATAGAAATAGGTGGTTCACACCGTAGGTTATCTCGAGTAGAGTTATTTGCGGCGTACTATTATTTCAATGGCAAGGATCTGCAGTCGACAATAGGAGGTCGCCTAAGAAGTAATATCCATCTATATCACTGGTTGACAACAGAATTAGAAGTTAATTACGACAATAATCGCGGATTTGTAAGTTATCTAGGTTTAAGGCTTGGTTGGACATTAGGCAAGAATAGTGCTTATAAGAGCTGGAGCCAGATCAAGATGACACAACTTCCAGTACGAGATATAGATATTATTAGTTCATCTAAACAATTTGATAAGAAATTAGCATCAGGAAAAGGCAAAGGTCTTGAAGCATTACTAGTTGAAGGCATTAAAGATGAAGATACGATTGAAGAGTTGGGTGGAGCGATAATAGGGAAAAATTTGGAAGAATTGCTTGAGAAAAAATATAAAGATAAGGATAAGACTGAGTTGTATGAAATTAAGCAAGTTGAAGTACAAGGCAAAGGAGATAGTGCAACAATAGGCGATTTAAAATCGAGAGGCATTCGAGAGTTAGGTGACTTAATAAAGAAACAAAAATATAAAAATATGGTTAAGAAAGACTCGTCATTAAAAGTAAAAATGGATTTATCATCAAATAAACGCGCAACAGAAGAGTTATTGAAAGAAAAACGCCTTCGAGAAGAAGCAGAAGAACGTAATAAACAGATAGAGGAAAAAATTGAAGAAGAGAAGCGCCTTCGAGAAGAAGAGAAGCGCCTTCGAGAAGAAGAGAAGCGTCGCAGAGAAGAAGCAGAATCACAGATTGATACATTGAAGGAAGCGATAGATGCACCGAAAAGTAAACTGACAGAAAATTTAATAGCAGCGCAGGCATTATCAGAAAAATATAAGAGAGATTCAGAAAATCTTCAGAGAGATTTAACTGATGCAAAAGATAAATATAGGAAATTGAAGGAAAATTCCCAAAAACAAGGAAATACTGGAAGCGTTAATAGTAGTAAGGAATTAAAAAAAGCAGAAAAAGAGATAGAACGACTTAAAGATAAGTTAACTATAACAGAAGATAAGTTAAAAGAAGCAAGTAAAGATATCCCTGAATGGAAAAAGAAGGAGATGGAAAAAAGAGCAAGAGATAAACAGAAGATGTTGGACTATAAGAAACGTCAGGCTAAAAAGGCAAAGCAAAACACTAATAATGACGGTAGTCCTAAGGTCTTAACAGGTAAAAATCTGACAAAGAAACAGAAGCAGCAGGCAATGATGAATATGTTTAAGCCTAAGGAAGTTAAGAAATCCTATGTTCCACCGCCAAAGAAAGTAAAAACAGCAGAGCAATTGAAGCAAGAAAGAGAATTAAAAGAGAAACTAGCTGCAAGCGTTCAGGCACAAAATGAAGCTAAGAAGAAAGGAAAGACTGGAGGTCCGGACATTAAAAAGATGCAAAGAGAAAAGAGAAGGAAGGCAATGGCGGCTGGTCAAAAGGTTGATTCGAAATTTGGATTTGAGAACTTCTATAATGATAGGAAGAAAGACGGTGTGTTAGATACAGGTACGACAGATATGCTATTTAAAGGTCAAGTTAAGATGTATATCCAAGCTAATGGAGTTGAGGCTGCTAGTAAGTACTTAACATCAGAGGATAGGTTAATAAATGATCCACATATGGAAACAATGTTTAAAGAAGCTTTTACTAGCTACCTAGGTGAATTAGCAGGAAACGCCAGTATAAATCTTGGTGCAAAAACTACAAAGAAAAAGAAGAGAAGAGCAAGCCTACCTCCTGGACGAGCTAATTTGATGGCAATGTTAAAGAATAGGACTACTAAGTAATATCTTTCCAAAGAAAATCTTAATTTCTAGCAGTCTTAGCTTAACTTGCTAAGGCTGCTCAAGAATCTTCATACAATATTGGATTTTAGTTAGCGCTAAAAAATAAATTTTTCTTTAAGCTATCAATAATTAAGTAATAAATTAGACGATTAGTTGAATTTTTAAGTTTAAAGGCCATTGATTAAACAGTTGTAGCCTTAAAAGCTATGTATTTTTCCTAACATATTTAAAGGAAGAATTTTAAGATAGTATAGGAAATTTATTTAGATCAACTAGTTAAATTCCTCTATTAATTTTTTTTTATATTGAACCTTGTTAAGTCTAATATATACTTTGGCAAAGCTTCTAACTTTTACTAAACTTATCTAAAGCAGTTTTGTAGGTTTGGAGCTTTGATATGAAACAAAGCATGATTTTACAGGATTCTTTTTTAGAGAATTTGAAAAAATCTAAATTACAGGTATCCATATTTCTAGTAAATGGTATAAAATTACACGGACGTATTGATGATTTTGATCAATATATAGTAATATTAAAAGATGCTGTAGCCCAAATGGTCTATAAGCATGCTATTTCTACAATAGTACCAAATAAAGAAGTTAATTTACCTAGAAGTGGTCAAGATAAATCCGGTAATACATCATGATAAAGTAAAACCATTAGAGCAAGTTATACTGGTCTATGTTGATTTTTCTAATTTAAATAGCGATCCTTCGGAGTTTGTCGAACTTGCTAAATCTACTGGATCCAGTTTAGCTCAGTTATTTGTCGTTAAACGCAATAAACCATGCCCAAAAACATTTATTGGTACCGGAAAAATTCTAGAAATTTGCCAAAAAATCAAAGTTTTATTAATAGATTTAGTAATATTTAATTGCGATCTGACGCCATCACAAGAAAAAAATTTAGAAAAGGTTCTGCAATGTAGGGTAATAGATAGAACTAGATTAATTTTAGATATTTTTGCTCAAAGAGCTAGAACTTATGAGGGTAAACTTCAGGTAGAGCTAGCCCAGTTGCAACATATGTCTACCAGATTAATCAGAGGATGGACTCATCTTGAAAGACAAAAGGGAGGTATTGGTTTAAGAGGGCCTGGTGAGACTCAATTAGAAACGGATAGAAGATTATTACGTGATCGGATCAAAAAAATTAATAAATTATTACTAAAGGTTCGTAAACAAAGAGCACAAAATAGAAGCGCGCGTCTAAAAAGTTCACTACCAATTGTCTCATTAGTAGGTTATACAAATGCTGGTAAATCCACATTATTCAATGTTTTTTCAGATTCATATATTTCATCCATTGATGGCGAACGTGGATTTTTCTAATCAACCAACTTTACGTGTTTCATCAGCCATTACTATAAGAAAAATAAAATTCAATAAACAACTTACATTAAATCCAGATTTAAAAACGGCAAAATATTG
>JABSQI010000010.1 GCA_013215905.1 Legionellales bacterium
TCTGATGCTCTAAAAATAATATTTGCCAATCAAAATATTGCAAATACAATTATTCAGCATAAAGTAGCTCATGGAAAAATATCTAATTCAAATGATAAAATCTGGGGCAACCTAATTAAATTACAAAAAATTAAGAAAGCTCTATCCAGTGATACTTTTAACAGTACCACAAAACCAAACCTTGCAAACAGACCAGTTAAAACCTATTACAATGGTACAGTACAAAACGTAGCTACTATGGTACGTTATATAAATGCAGACACGGGAGAATCATTCTATTTATTTGGCAAAAGAAAGAGTCGTAATCCTGCTAAAAGAAAATGGGCATTTCCTGGAGGAGGTGTAGATGGATCTGATTATATTAGTAATGGCCATACTGATTCAAGTTATAAAAATGCAGCACTTCGAGAACTGCGGGAAGAAACAAAGATTAATGGAAAGCACTATATTGCACAAGGAGGTAAATTAGAGCATGTATCGTCTGTCAACAAAATGAGTATAGACTATAGAGATAATACAAGTAAACCTCATGAAACCCATTTTTATATTTTGGATCTAAAAATATTATCTAATTCTGAGATCAAGCAGCTACATCGCAACACTAGAGCAGGAAGTGATCTTAGGGATGCAAAATTTATTTCTAGAAACATGATTCGTACCGCTCCCAATAAAGAAATTAATATCCCAGGAACAGGTTGGACTAATATGGTGTACCCTAATAATGTTGATCTAGTAAATACCAATGAAAAAACATAATTATTAGTTTTGTTAAATAATTATTTAGGTCAACAGCAATTTTTGGAGATCAACTTCCCAGAGTTTTCCTTAATTTCATTCCAATTACCAGATAGCTCTATGATACAGTAGTTACAAGTTGATAAACTTATATTTTTTTCTCCGGACACAAAGCAGGAACAATCAGAAAACCCAGGATTGTGTCCAACTAATACAACCGTATTATATTTATCATCTATTTCTGTAATTACATCTAGTATTTCTGAAACTGTAGCATTATACAAACTGTCTTGTATAACAATATTACTCTTAGAGTAATTTAGTTTTTCTGCTAATGCATAGGCTGTTTCACAAGCTCTCCTAGCAGAACTAGTAACTATCAAGTCAATTGTATAATCTTCTGTTAGAATTTGATCACCAACTAGTCTAGCTTGCTCAGCGCCTTCATCCAATAATTCACGAGAATGATCGCTCTTGTCATTTGTTGGCTGCTCAGGAATTCCATGTCTTAATAACACGATTCTCTTCATACTATATAACCCCCATCAAGTTATTTAACTCTAGAAACATATTCTCCTATACGCGTATCAACCTTAATTAATTCATCGATTTGGACAAATAAAGGAACTTTAACAACAGCACCTGTTTCTAAAGTAGCTGGCTTTGATCCTCCAGAAGAAGTATCTCCTCGTACACCTGGATCTGTATCTATAACTTTTAAATTAACAAAATTAGGAGGATTTACTAAGAGCGGTTCATTATTCCATAATATAACATTACAAATATCTTGCTCACTAATCCATAATTTAGCATCTTTAACTGCATTAATTCCAGCAGCAAGTTGTTCATATGTTTCCATATTCATAAAATGCCAATTCTCACCATCATTATATAAATACTGTAATTCCAACTCAATTACATCAGCCGATTCTACTGTTTCTCCTGATTTGAAAGTTTTTTCGATTACTTTACTATTTAGAAGATTTTTTAATTTCACTCTGTTAAATGCCTGACCTTTGCCTGGCTTTACAAATTCATTTTCGACAATTGTATAAGGGGAACCATCTAAAATAATTTTCAATCCAGATTTGAACTGGTTGGTAGAATATGTACCCACAAATTTTCCCCTTTACAATTTACTTTCAATAAATGCCAAGATAAAATTCACTTCTTTAATTAAAATAAAGCACTTAATTATGAATTATTCTAGCTGGCAAAGCATATTAGCTAATTCTGCTACTAATATTCAAGACATTTTGAATGAATTTAAACTAAATATTAATGATTTCTATGATAAACCTATAGAAATTGATAATTTTCGAATCAAAGTGCCTTATACTTTTTTAAAAAAAATAGTGCCTGGCGATCCTAATGATCCAATTTTAAAACAAATTCTTCCCTCTCAAAGTGAATTAGTCAAACTGAAAAACTACCATTATGATCAATTGCTAGAAAATCAATCAAATCCTACACCAGGAATACTACACAAATTTAAAGGAAGAGTTATAGTTACTATGACAGGCAATTGTGCTATTCATTGTAGATATTGTTTTCGTAGATACTTTGATTATAAGTCAAATATTCCTAATAAAAAAAAGTGGAATGAGATTAAACTATATTTAACAGAAAATTCAGATATTTTTGAAGTTTTTTTAAGCGGGGGAGATCCTCTTTTAAATAATGATACTTATCTAGGCGATTTTATTAATATGCTCACAACAGTTCCTAACATTACCACCTTAAGGATCCATTCTAGAATACCTATTGTATTACCAGAAAGAATTACTCAAAATTTCTTAAGAATACTACAGGGAAATAACCTTATAAAAGTAATGGTTGTTCATGCAAATCACCCACAGGAATTAGATGAACAAATACAACAGAAAATCCAACTTCTTAGAAATGCTGGTCTAACAGTCTTTAACCAATCAGTGCTACTGTCAAACATAAATAATGATCCAGATGTTTTGATAAAACTCAGTAAGAAACTTTTTTCATATAACATACTTCCTTACTATTTACATATGTTAGATCAAGTTATTGGTAGTCAAAAATTCTATGTTGATAAAAAAGATGCTCAAGATATTTATCATAAACTATTAATAAATTTACCAGGATATCTTGTGCCGAAATTAGTGAAAGAATCGGCTAAGTCCCCTTATAAAATACCAATATTCTATTAACTAAACACAGCTAGTACTTCTTTTACTCTATTACGTGTATGCCCCTTACAACTAATATTACGTTGCACATATAAATTGGTTATTTTTGCAGCACTATATAACTTGCGAATAAACTCTGTATTATGATTTGAAATAACCACTGTTATACCTTTTTTGGCTAAATTCTCTGCTTTCTTTGCCAACTGTATTTGATCAAAATTATCAAATCCAAATGGACCATATTGAGTGAAGCTTGCAGTTTTTGATAGAGGTACATATGGAGGATCACAATAAACAATATCTCCCTTTCTCACATACTGCAAAGTTTTTCTATAATCCCAACATTTAATGGCAACATTCTGGAGTTTATGATGAAAATAATGCATTTCTTTATGGGGAAAATAAGGCGATTTATAAAACCCATAAGGAACATTATACTCTCCATCTAAATTATAACGACATAATCCATTATAACCATGCCGATTTAAATATATAAAAAGAGCAGCTTTTAATTCTAAATTATTTGTTTTATTGAATAGCTTTCTATTCCTATAATATTTATTTTCGGTATTATATTTTGGATGAAAAATTTCCTTAGCATAGTTAATAAAACTATCACCATTGTCTCGTAATATTTGATATAGATTCACTAGGTCAGAATTTTTTTCAGCAATTATGTAAGATGAAAAATTAACATTTAAAAATACAGCTCCTGAACCTACAAATGGCTCAACCAACCTATTTCCTTGTGGTAATACTTTGGAAATATGGTTAATAATCCTATATTTATTCCCTGGCCATTTCAAAAAAGGTTTCACACAGCTAATACCCTAAGAAAAAACTTGTAACAATATATACTTATTGTTAACATGCTTCAACTAATAATTTAATAACGGATTATATGACTATTAAGAAATCTTTACTACTATCTTATTTACTAATTTTCCTTGTTGACGTTAGTTATGCACGCTGGGGCAGCATAAAAGACTCGCCAATTGAAGTAATTGCTTATAATCGAACTATCCACGTCAATAAAGAGGGTACTGCCAAAGAAACCATAGAAGCCAGAATTAAATTATTAAACCAAATTGGTCGTGAACACTATTCAAGCTATAGAATGAATTATAATTACGATAACTCTAAAATTAGAATAATAGAAGCCAAAGCCATTGTTAATGGTAAAGAATATCTTGTTGAGAATAAAAACATAGAGGATAAGTCTCTTGCAAGCACTCCAGAAGGATTTGATGATATACATCAAATCCTAATTGTCTTTCCGAATGCTGATGTTGGTTCAGAATTATCTCTTAAATATGAGAAAGAATTAACTCACCCACCATTAGAAAATTTTTATGAAACATCTTTTATTTATGGCAGTGAAGGGATCAGTTCTAACAGTAAGGTACAGTTAACATCAGAAATACCTTTTTTCATCCATATTAATGATCCCAAGAAAGTTTTAGATGTTAAACAATTTACCCATAATGATTTATATCATCTTGAGATACAACAAATAAAACCTGTCTATACTCAAATTTTTAATGAAGCAAACTCTAATATCAATCCCAAGTACTTTACTATTGTTCATCTATCAACTATTAAGACATGGCAAGAGTTTGCTAAACGCTTAAAACCACCTTATTTAAAAGTACTTGATCAGAAATTGCCAAAATCATATTTAGAAATATCCAAGAAAGCCAGCAAAGCTAAAAATTTGATTGATCAAATCAATATAGTAACTTCCATGCTAGCAGAAAAAATTAGATATATGGGAGATTGGCGCTCAACTTCAGGAAGATTTATACCCAGAGAACTTAATATCGTTGATAGTACCCAATACGGTGATTGTAAAGATTTAGCAACAGCCACTACAGTAATATTAAGAACACTAGGAATTGAAGCTGACCTTGCTCTTGTTACCAGAGGATCATGGATATATAACTATCCTAGTCATCTAGCTGGATTTAGTAAATTCAACCATGTGATAGTTAGAGTAAAAAGTGATAATAAATATCTATGGATTGATCCTACTAATATAGGTAGTATGGCTGGAGAGGTTTTTTTCGATATATCTAATCGTAAATCTCTAATTTTAACTAGTGAAATACCATCAATGGATTATATCCCAAAAACCCAGCCTAAAAATCATATAGTAGAAGTTAAAGAAAACATTGATCTAGCTGAACAAGATAACTACAAAATATATGGTAAACTATTTTATTTTAAAACTGCGGCATACCCATTAACTGCAAGCTCTCTATTTGCTTCTATAGATAATATTGAGCACTATATATTAAATCAGATAGGCGATCCAACACGCATATCAAACAAAAAAGTATCTATACCAGATCTAAAATCTAGAATTGTCACAGATCTTGTGTTTGACTACTCATTTAATGAAAGAAGTTATGAAATAATAACAAATGCAGGTCAAGGTATTATGCTAAATTCACATGGCCTTAGCGGATACCTTGCAGATCCAACGAGAGTTTCTGATCTATTTTTGGGACAACCTAATATACTAAAGATTGATAGGAAATATACTAATGTGAAAGCATCTAAATATGATTTTAAAGGGGTACAAATCAATTCTCCATGGATAGATGTTATAAGAGAGGTAAATTATGATGATACTTTTATTAATGTTAAAGATACAATTACCATTAAAAAATCTTTGATTTCTAGTGAAGAATTACAAAGTAAAGAATATCTGACAATGCATAAGACTTTAGAACAATACTTTACTAATGGCTCTGCTATTATATTCAAAAGAATTGCTAATAAACCATCTGCATAAAATATCCTACTACTACTCTAGTTATCTCATAGTGATTCCTATGGAGTTATTTTGTTGTGGCTCATCAAAAGGAGGTAGAGCAGGCTCCCCTTTTTCAACCCTATGTGCGCTAACACTTTCATGAATTATACGCCTTGCCTCTTCTAGTTTGCTTGGAGGAACTTTCTCTGGTTTGATATCATTTAGATCCATAATATCATTAGTATCAACAAATGATTTTATTAATAGTTTATAACTTTCTGCATTAAATCCACCTTTTATATGAGCTTTTTGACCATCTTTTGCCATTCTTATTACTGTTTCAGCATTACCCTTTTTTACTGTTGTTTCATAATAATCTTTATTTTTTATATTTTTAATTGCTGGTTCAGTAAAACTATTAATTTCAGATTTTATCTGCAGTTTCTGTAAAGATGCCTTGAACTTAGCTTTGATATCTGATGTATTGTCGTTATTTAGTGAGACACCAATTCCTTGCTCTAAGTTTGATGATTGCGAATTAACTTGTGACATATCATTTGATAGGGGTAGATTACATTTTTGTTTTATATATCTTTTCTGAGTTTGTGGAAGTTGTTTATAATCTAGAAAATCATTCCATATTACATTTGGAGGGCCAACCAAGCCACTACTAAAATTAAGATTCCCAACAGGTCTATTTTTTGCAGAATCTAATAATCTAGTCATTATAATTTTAGGATCACTATCTATAGTTAAATCAGGATTGAGATTCAAAAAATCATTTAATTGTTCTATAGAATCTTTATGAGCATTTAAAATCTGATCTTGTGAGTTTACTCCAGGCAATCCTTGCTTACTCATACTAGCAATTATTTTAATATATTCTTCCAAACCTCGGTGATCTTCTAACATAGGGTCTAATACTCTTTCAAAAGTATCAGAATAACTTTGCTGTTCACATAAATTCATAATATCACTAAGGTACAGATCAAGCTCCTCACCTATTAATTTATCAACATTAGATCTCTTTGAATATTCAATTAAATCCTCTATAGTAAAACACTTATATTCGTCCATTAGCTCTCTAATACTATCTATTCTAAAATATAGATCATTATTTTTATCAGAAAATTCAGGAGTATCTCTTGTTATAGAATTTAAGGCTATTTTTAAATCACCTTCAGATAAATAACTAGCTAACATATTAACTATTTCAAGCTTTTTGGCATCATTAGAAATTCTATCAATCCCACTTTGACTCTGTCTTAAATTTTCTGAATTTGTTATTTTAGAACGTAATAAATTTTTATTTTGATTATCGAGTTTAGAAAAATTCTCATAACTATTTCGAAAACTTGAAAGAGATTTATCCCAGTCAGCAAAATCATTTTCGCTATTAAGTTTATCACTTAATTTTTTTCGAAGACCCAATGTACTGATTCTTGCTAAAATTTTATCAGGAGAACTATTTATGTCTAAATCATCATTTTCTTCCAATAATTCTTCTATTACAGTTACAGCATATCTTTGAGCAAGTAATAAATCGTCTTTACTATTTAGATCTGGTAAACCTTTTTTGATCATATCAATAATTATCTTAATATATTCTTTTTCTCCTTTTATAATTTCTAATCCGTCAGCAAGTTCACTTTTGCAATATTCAAGGCAATTTGTATTAGTTAATTGATTTTTTCCCAGAATATAGTAATTAATATAGTCTTCTATCTGATTTAATAAGAATCCATCGTCATCTTTATTCTTAGCATATTCAACAAATTCTTTAAAGCTATGGCATCCCTCCTCATCCATAGTATTTCTAAATGATTCAAGTCTTCCTGATACATCGAATTCCTTACTATTTAAACTATATAAATAGGCATCACTACTGTAACTAACTAACATTTCCATTACCTCAAGATTTGATGTGTTATTAAGAATTGTATCTATTCCAGAAGGCATGTTTTGTTAAATTCCAATTATCTAAATTTATTATAGCTAAATATATTCCTGCTAAATGTACAATATATATATTTGTAGATAAAATAGTATTGTTCTAAGACTGCTTTAATTCGTGACTAAAAAAATATGTATATAATATTTTTACTTTCAATACATAAAGTAGTCGAAAACAGTATTATTTTCCTTTCTATTAATTAATAGCTAATGGATTACAATACAAGGTCAAATACCTAGTCAAGAATCAGATATCTAAAACAATAATGACTCACTAATTTAGCATACAATTACTATATATAAATAATTATCAATAACTTAGAAATTTATATATATAATTGCGCTAAAAATGGTTAGAAGTATTAAAGAAATTAATTTGAAAAAATTACTAAAAAATTCTGAAAATTTAAAATCTTCTAATCTTGACCATACCATCAAAATTGGCAAAAATATATGTAATAAGACGCAACAAATTCCAGCATATCTGAGGGCAGCAATAAATCCTTCCTTAAACCATAGAACCATAATTAAAGGAGGTAAAAAAGTAAGCCCAAATAATATTATTTTGCCTCTACCTTCTTTTTTGATCTTCATACTATCTGACAAAAAATCAGACATACTAAGAGCAATTCCTAAAAAAGAAGTAATAAGACATAGTGCTGCAAAAATATGGAAAATCTTAACTACAAAGTTATGTTGGGCTAAAACAGCAAATATCCCAATCATTTTATTAGTTGGCTGAGTCTCATCTGCCAAATTTATTAACATTTCTGTGCCAATAGTACCAATCAAGATATAATCCCAAATTAGATATGTTACTAGTGGGATAATCGAACCTACAATAACAGCAACCCTTAATTTATATGGATCGTTATTTAAATATTCTCTCAAACTAGGAATAATCACACCAAAGCCAAACGAAGCACACAAAATCATGATAATTCCTTTAGAATATAAAGAATTAGTAATTGAGAGATTTGCTACTTCTATGGCTGGGAAGCTAAATGCTACTATTGCAATAAATAATACAAGTTTAGATAAAATAAATATTCTATTAGAAATATCTAACCTATGCATTTTACTAAAAACTATATAACCAAAGATCATAACAAAAAATAGTGCAGCTATATTATCTCCTATATTCATATCTACAGAATTACAGATTGTTATTATTATCCCACTACCCCCTGAGATATATGCAGAGAGTAAATTATATAGTAAAGCAAAATATGCAATTCCCGTTAGTACTCGACCAGCAATACCAAGAGTACTACTAGCCATAGTTAATAAATTTGTTCCTGGCTTAAATAGTAAATTTACTTCCAAAATTAGATAAGAACATACTGTCATTATAAACCAAACTAATACTAAGTAACCAGAAGACACTATAAAACCAGTTGCAGAATTTGAGATAGGTAGGCTTAATATTCCTCCACCCAAACACGTACCAGTAATCAACAAAATTCCTCCTAGAACTTTATGATCAACAACAGTTTTAAATATTTTTTTTAGCATATCTAGCTAGCTTATCTGTTCTTTGAATTTATAATCATCATGTTGATTATCTAGGTGATATTCAATATTAAGCATAGACATAAGTTTACTAGAGAAAGTTTTTGGAAACCTAATACTTTCAATGGATTTTTGTTCAATCCCAGAAACAATAATGGAAATATTTCCAAACCGCATTAATCTTCCTAGATATCCCTGATGATACGAAACACCGTCAATATGAGATAAGGAGATTTCTAGTAGATTCTTTTTAATTATTCCTGATGATATTATTAGTGATGTATTAGTTATATAAACTTTAAAGCTTATATATCTAATAAGCTGTTTCATTAGTTCAAAACCTAAAAAAGCCGATGTTACAATACTTAGATAAAATAAGATATTATTTAAACTAAGTAACACTAAAGTAATTACTGCTAGAAAAAAAGCATTTAGAAAAATTACTGGGGTGAGTGTTCCTACAAAAACAATATCTTTTTTAATCATATTAATACATTTATTTTTCAACTCTATTTATAGCAGTAACATTACGATAATTTTTTGGTAACATATTACCTTTTGTTCCTCTACTACCAAAATGATATTTCAAATCTTTTCCTGTTAGAGTCAGTTTTTTCTTGCCAGCTTGAATTATTAAACCTAATTTTGGATCAAATACCTCAATATTCGTTATAAAATTACTACCAGAGATAAATTCCTTTGTTGGAATATTCATCATTTTATTCCCCTTGCCCTTAGTAAGTTCTGGCAGTTCGCTCACAGGGAAGCATAAAAGTTTGGCATCATTAGAAACAATTGCAACATGTTCTCGTTTAATATCATTTATATTAACCGGCTCTAAAAGTTTTGCATCTTGCATAAGATTTATTATTTGTTTACCAGCTTTGTTTTTTGAATATAGTGAACTAAAATTAACTATGAAGCCATAGCCAGAGTTTTGAACTACAAGTATTTTTGCATCTTCTTTTTCAGTATTAAACAATTTTTCAAACTGAGCACCTGCTGGAGGATTTAATCTAGTAGTGACTGGATCACCATGTCCTCTTGCTGAAGGTAAAACATGTGTTGCTAAAGAATACACTCTTCCGGTTGAATCAAATAGAATAACATTTTTGTTTGATTTACTAACAGTAAAATCTTTTAAGCTATCACCAGATTTATAAGACAATTTTTCTAAGTCAACATCACTACCCTTTGCGGCCCTGATCCAACCATTTTTACTCAATATAACTGTCATTAGCTCTACTGGAAGATGTTCTTCCATTTTTATTTCCTTAGCAGCTTCTCTATTTACTATTGGTGATAACCTCTCATCTCCATATTTATCAACATCATCTCTTAATTCTTTTTTAATAAAATTTTTTAATTTAGTTGATGACTTCAATAATTTTTCTATATCAATTTTTTCTTTTTCTAGTTTCTCTTGTTCCTGCTTAATTTTCTCTTCCTCAAGTCTAGCAAGATTTCTAAGCCTAGTATTTAATACAGCCTCAACCTGTTTTTCGCTAAATTTAAATCTCTTGATTAATTTATTTTTAGGATCATCTTCAAAACGAATAATTTGAATAACTTCATCAAGGTTTAAAAAAGTAATTAAAAGCCCTTCTAGAATATGAAGTCTTTCTAAAATGTTATTTAATCTAAAATTTAATCTCTTCTTTACAGTTTCAGTACGGTAAGCCAACCACTCTTGTAAAATTACTAAGAGTCCTTTAACACCAGGCTTGCCATCTGTTCCAATAATATTGAAATTTGCCCTATAATTTTTTTCTAAATCAGTAGAAAAAAACAAATGTAACATTAATTTATCAATATCAACTCTATTTGATCTAGGAACAACCACAAGTCTTGTAGGATTTTCATGATCCGATTCATCTCTAATATCCATTACCATTGGAAGTTTCTTCGCTATCATCTGTTGAGCGATTTGTTCCATAACTTTTCCAACAGATACATGATGTGGTAAAGCTGTTATGACAATTTCTCCCTTTTCTTTTAAATAAACTGCTCTTTGTTTAATACTACCAACACCTGTACGATATAAATTTAAGATGTCCTCAACAGGGGTAATGATTTCTGCTTTAGTAGTAAAATCTGGTCCTTTAACAATTCCATAGATATCTTCAATACTTGCCTTTGGATTATCTAAAAGATAAATACAAGCATCAATAATTTCTCGAAGATTGTGCGGGAGAATATCTGTAGCCATACCAACCGCTATTCCTGTCGCACCATTCAACAATACATTTGGTACTCTTGATGGTAGATTAGCTGGTTCCTGTAAAGTTCCATCAAAATTTGGTACCCAATCCACTGTTCCTTGCTCCAACTCTGCTAATAACAGTTGAGAGTAAGAAGTTAGCTTGGACTCTGTATAGCGCATTGCCGCAAAAGATTTGGGATCATCTGCCGATCCCCAATTGCCCTGACCATCTATAAGAGGGTATCTTGTTGAAAAGGGCTGAGCCATTAAAACCATAGCTTCATAACAGGCGCTATCACCATGAGGATGAAATTTACCCAACACATCTCCAACAGTTCTTGCTGATTTCTTGTACTTTGCTGTAGCACTCAAACCAAGCTGACTCATTGCATAGATAATTCTTCTTTGTACAGGTTTTAAACCATCACCAATAAAAGGTAAAGCTCTATCTAAAATTACATACATGGAATAATCTAAATATGCCTTTTCCGCAAATTGTTCAATTGATTTACGCTCTACTCCATCTAAAAGTAATGTAGTCTGTTCGCCCATACTTATGCCCTAATATTAAAAGTATTATTTAAAAAATATTCACTACTCATGCAAAATTAGATTAAATAACAGAAAAATGCCCAAAATAAAAGCAATTTATGTACCCTACAAACAATTTTAACCTAATATACCTATTGAACACAACGGAGTTTTTATGGCTGATGCTCTAAATGACAATAAACGTATTGAATCAGACTCAATTGGAGAGATAGAAGTTCCCTCTAACAAATATTGGGGTGCACAAACACAACGTTCTTTACACCACTTCAATATTGGTAATGAGACAATGGCCAATGAAATAATTAAAGCGATGGGCATTATTAAATTGGCTAGCACTACAGTCAATCACCAATTAGGCAAATTATCGAATGAGAAGCTAAATATAATTAGCCAGGCAGCTAATGAAGTTATTAGTGGAAAATTAAATGAACACTTTCCACTAAGCGTTTGGCAAACAGGCAGTGGAACACAAACTAACATGAACACTAATGAGGTAATTGCTAACAGAGCTAATGAAATAGCGGGAAGTAAGCTTGGTACTAAAACCCCTATACATCCCAATGATGATGTTAACATGTCACAATCATCTAATGATACTTTTCCAACAGCAATGTATCTAGCTGCTGTTGATGCTATTAACAATAAATTACTTCCAAGTGTATATAACCTTTTAGCTTCTTTTAAAATTAAACAATTAGAATTTAATGAAATTATTAAAATAGGAAGAACCCATTTACAAGACGCTGTCCCTCTTAGTCTTGGACAAGAATTTTCTGGTTATGTTTCTCAATTAAAATACTGCATTAATAATATAGAAAACAGTCTTGGAGGACTATATGAAATTGCTTTGGGTGGAACAGCTGTAGGCACAGGTTTGAATACTCCACAAGGATTTAGCAAACTAGTTGCTGTGGAAATAGCTAAAATTACCAATGAGCCATTTATTACCAGTAGCAACAAATTCTCTTCACTTGCAGCTCATGATGCACTAGTAAATTCTAGCTCTACCTTAAAAGGTTTTGCTTGTGCTTTAATAAAAATTGCTAATGATATTAGATGGTTAGGCTCTGGTCCAAGATGCGGAATAGGAGAACTATTGTTACCAGAAAATGAACCAGGTTCATCAATAATGCCAGGTAAAGTTAATCCAACTCAGTGTGAAGCTCTTATAATGGTATGTATTCAAGTACTCGGCAATGATTCTGCTATTGCAATTGCTGGTTCACAAGGAAATTTTGAATTAAATGTAACCAAGCCATTAATGATTACCAATTTTTTACACTCTGTCTATCTTCTAGCTGATAGTTGTAACTCATTTCGGGAGTTTTGTATAAATGATTTACAAGCCAATAAAGCAAATATCCAAAAGAATCTTGAACAATCTTTAATGTTAGTAACAGCCTTAAACCCACATATTGGGTATGATAGATCAGCTGAAATAGCCAAAACGGCTCTGCACAATAATACAACACTAAAAGAAGCTGCCATTGAGCTTGGTTATCTAACAGCAGAAGAATTTGATCAATATGTCCAGCCTGCTAACATGATTAACTTTACATAACACTCTTACATTTAACATTGAAAATACCTGCTACACTTCCTTAAGAAAGAAATAAATTTTAATTCAATAATCATATGAAATCGTTAAAAATATTAACATTGTGTGTTTTTTTTGTTTTATTAGGGTGCGATAGTCAAACTAATTCTAATAATCCTAAACAAGACACTCAGGAAAACCAGAACCTCGTTAGAAAAGCTAACATTGAGGAAAAATTCTCAAATATAGTATTTTCAGGGAATATAAAAGTAAATATAAATAAAACTACTGCTCAAAATAGCTATCTAACAGCTGATCAAGCTTCAATGAATAATATTGAGTATTCTGTAAAACAAAATACCTTATTTATTAAATCTAAAAACCTTATAAAAAAGAATAATCAAATTTCTAATATAAATATTAATACTAACCAAATAAATTCTATTAATACATATGGTAGTACAAAAATAAATATTAATAATTTTATTGCAGAAAATTTTAAAATAATTAACAAAGGTTCTACTAAAATTATAATTAGCGGTAAAATATCGAATTTAGAAGTAAATACATCTGGGGCAATTCTGCTTAATGGGAAAAACCTACAAACACTAAATTCTACAATACAATCCGATGGAGTATGCCATATTATCTTAGCTATTAAAGATAATTTAAATATATCTTCAGATGGATTCAATAAAATTTTATATTCAGGAGAACCAAATATTAATAAACATGGCGAAGGTTATAATATCATAAAGCCAATTAGTCAATTAAACTATGAAATCACATAGCTTAAAATGTATTATCCTATTTATTGTTCTTAATTTTTCTGCCCTAGGATCATATGCCGAGCAATCTAAAAAAATTACTCGCTTCGATCCAATAAAAGCCAACCAATTTTTAGATACATTAAGCATTCAACTATCAATAGTTACACCATCCTATGAAGTTCTTGAAGACGCCATCGCTAAAATTATTACTAAAAAAGAACAAGCAGAGCGTTGTATAACAGATTCAGAGTATGAATTAAGAGAGTTTGAAAGAATAAAAGATTCTCAAGTAAAAGAGCAAAGAACCAAGCATGATATATATATTACTGAAAAAAGATTAGAACTAAAAAATCATTTATCAGAGTGTAGGTTAATAGTAATTAGAGCCAATGAGGCAATTACAGCTTTATCAATTAAAGCTAAAGAATTGGAGGCAAGCAGATTATTAACTGCAGAATCTAGTTTATTGGATAATATTCTTCATCTAAAAGATTTAGCTGTATTAATTTACAAAAACTTTAACTACCAGCAACTATATCTTCAGACGGGACTTAATAACTTATCACTAAACAAGACCCTTGCTCTTTTTGTTTTTATGTTTCTTGGTTATCTAACAGGATTGCGATTTAGAAAAATAATTAGAGCCAGAATTACCAAAATACGTGAGCAATCAGAAACTGTTCCATCAATATTGTATCAGGCTATTCTATGTGTCCTTGAAAAACATGAAATATATTTAATTCAATCTTGTTTTATTGCTGCGTATTTCTCCCTAACTAGCCTAGGCTTATCATTAGTACCTCTTGGAGTAATAGTAAGTTTTATAGTTTTTTGCTTTATTGTTTATACTAGTCTAATCAGATTTTTATTTTCGCCCCCTCCACCAGGAAAATCACTAATAAACATAGCTAAAGAAATTGAGCATCCATTAATTAATAGACTAAAAACATTGGGATTAGTATTATGCTTAGCTTTCATTATCGGAGAAGCACTAAAAGGTCAGCCTATACCAGCGCAAGCTTTACAACTACCCATAACTATTTTTATTACTATCGTAACAATTAATTTGATGAGTGTACTGTGGCTTGTAAATAGAATAAAAATGATTAGAGCTAAATTTTACACGCTTAGAATATTTATAAATACAATACTTACCGCTATATTATTTGGAATTTTGATAACAAATTGGATAGGGTTAAGTCAGCTTTCTATTTATTTATTGAGTGGGATCGCATTTAGTTTATTAAGTTTTACAATATTTTTTATAACACATAAATTACTCCAGCATTTTTTACTGAAATTATCTGGAACTGAATCAAAGTGGCAACAAGTTTTTAGGACAAAGCTTGGACTAAAAACTAATGCATCAATTCCAGAACTTATTTGGATCAGGTTAGTTTTTTATTTGGTAACTTGGACCTGTCTAGTATTATTACTATTGAAAATCTGGAGAATTTCTGCAGGCGACTATCAAATTTTTGTGAATATGCTGACAGATGGATTTCATATTGGCCAAATAGAAATTGTTCCAATCAGGATTGCCTTCGGATTGATAATTTCTGCGATAATGATGATCTGCACCAGACTTATAAAAACGAATATTCTTATTCGAGAAACACCAAAGACAACTAATAAAGGTACTGTAGTTGCTTTTGCTACCATGTTTGGTTATTTTGGTTTTACTATATCATTCTTTATTGGAGCAATAATAGCAGGAATAAATTTTGCAGGTTTAACGATAATATTTGGAGCACTGTCAGTTGGGATCGGCTTTTGGTTACAAAATATAGTTAATAATTTCGTCTCTGGATTGATTTTGTTAATAGAAAGACCTATTAAGGTTGGAGATCGAATAATTGTATCTGGAATAGAAGGACATGTTAAAGATATAAATATCCGATCTACGACAGTTAGGGCTATTAAACAATACGATGTTATTGTTCCAAATTCTGAACTAATATCAAGCTCGGTGAATAACCTAATGTTTGGGGACTACATCTATCGAGTATCTGTTTATGTGTTAGTTCCTTATGGTAGTGATATGAAACTTGTTAGAAAAACTTTAGCAAAGGCTGCAATTAATCATGAAGATGCTATTTCAGATACAATAGAAGTTTTACTAATAGAATTTGCTGATAGCGGTATTAAACTTGAATTACGTTGTATTCTCTCTAATGTTGATAGGCATGTACAAATTACCAGTGAATTACATTTTATGGTTGAAGAAGAATTAAAGGCTGCTGGGATAACAATTCCATTTCCGCAAAGAGATGTGCATATTGACAAAATACCTGATCTTCCTTCTCCTACACCACAACAAACGTAATAGATCTACAAGCACTATAGTTTTTATACTTAAATATAATTACAGTTTAAATATGTATTATAAATTATTCAGGTAATTCTATCTGCTCGCTATAATTACATTCTTTTTGAGGACATACCTTCTCAGTACCTTTCCTTTTAGTAACTTTAATAGTGAGAATTGGCCATGAACAATCTGGACATTGCTCACTAACTGGTTCATACCAAACAGCATATTTACATTTCGGATAATTGGCGCAAGAATAGAAAATTTTTCCATATCTAGATTTTCTTTGTAAAATCTTGCCTTTTTTACACTCTGGACATTCAACTTCTGTTTCTTTTGGTTTTTCAATGGGCTCCATGTGTTTACAATTAGGGTAACCGCTACACCCTATAAATTTACCATATCTTCCAATTTTAATTACTAAGTCAGCAGAACATTTAGGACATTTCTTATCCAATACCTCTGGCTCATTCGCAGCATCATCAGAATCATCTAAATTACGAGTATAATCACATTCTGGATAGCCATCACATCCAATAAATCTACCATGTCTTCCAAGCCGAATAGAAAGTTGTTTAGTACACTTAGGACATTTCTCGTCAAGCTTTTCTGTTGTGACAGAACTTCTATCAACATTTTCTTCAATTTTTTGTATTAATTCAATAAATGGTTTCCAAAAATCTTTTAATAAAGGAGTCCACTTTTTTTCTCCTCTCGATATCGCATCGAGTTGATCCTCAAGTCCTGCAGTAAAATCATAATCTACATACTTATTAAAGTATTCAGTGAGAAACTTAACAACAATCTCACCAATATCTGTTGGAGTAAAACGTTTTTTTTCCAAAATAGCGTAACCTCTATTTTGCAATGTGGAGATAATAGAAGCATAGGTAGAGGGTCTTCCTATATCATGCTCCTCTAAAGATTTTACTAATGAAGCTTCCGTAAATCTTGGAGGAGGCTCAGTAAAATGCTGATCAGCTTTTATCTCTTTTAGTTTAACCTTATCCCCTTCATTAAGTTCAGGTAGTATCTTTTCTTTTTTATCATCTATAGCTTTTTCATCATCAGATCCTTCTAGATACACCGCCATAAACCCTGGTTTAGCAATTGTAGAACCTGTTGCATGAAAATTATTTTGTTCTCCACAACTTAGATCAACACTGACCGTATTGATAGTAGCATGAATCATCTGGCAAGCCACAGCTCTTTTCCAGATTAATTCATATAATCTAAATTGATCTTTTGACAAAGAATCTTTGATATTTTCTGGAATATTATTAACATTAGTAGGTCTTATTCCTTCATGAGCTTCTTGAGCATTTTTTGATTTAGTTTTATATTCTTGAATATCTTTAGGTAAATGATCGACACCATACTGTTTACTTATATAGTCTCTAATTTCTTCAATAGCCTCTTTAGCTAAATGTACAGAATCAGTTCTCATATAAGTTATTAAACCTTCTGCACCGTTACCAATATCAATACCTTCATATAACTGCTGTGCAATACGCATGGTTCTTTGTGCACCAAATCCAAGTTTTCTTGATGCTTCCTGTTGGAGCGTTGAAGTAATAAATGGAGCAGTCGGGTTACGCTTACGTTGTTTTTTAGTTATCTTAGTAACAATTAACTCTCCATTTGCTTGTGCTAACAGGGAGTCACGAGTTTTCAAAGCTTGTTTTTCATTATTAATAGAAAACTGTTTTAATTTGGTATTTTCATAAATATTTAATTTAGCTACAAAATTTTTACTTTTATGAGTTAAAGCAGATTCTATTGTCCAATATTCCTGACTTTTAAATGCTTTTATTTCTGCCTCACGTTCGACTATCATCCTTAGAGCTGGGCTTTGTACTCTGCCAGCTGAAAGTCCTTGACGTATCTTTTTCCAAAGTAATGGTGATAAATTAAAACCAACCAGATAGTCTAACGCTCTCCTGGCTTGCTGAGCATTTACCAAATCCATAGATATATCTCTTGGATTATCAATAGCAGCTCTAATAGCATTTTTTGTAATCTCATGAAAAACTACTCTATGGATATCTTTACCATTAAGTAATTCTTTTTCTTTTAATAATTCGGTAATATGCCAAGAAATTGCTTCCCCTTCACGATCAGGATCAGTTGCGAGCAATATACTATCTACTTTATCAATAACACTGACAATCTTATCGAAATATTTTTTATTTTTTTCAATAGCACTATATGTCAAATTAAAATTATTCTCAGGATCAACCGACCCTTTTTTTGGTAACAGATCACGCACATGACCATATGAAGCTAACACCTTGAAATTTTTGCCTAAATATTTCCCAATAGTCTTAGCTTTAGCCGGCGATTCAACAATGACTAAATTCTTTTTTTCCATAAAACTACCCAATGTATTTTTTAGTGTAGTACTCGATTTTGATTTTCATCAACTATTTTATATAAGTATAACTAGTTTAATTTAAAGATTTCTACCTCATCCTCTAGTTAACTTAATTTCATCCCCTAGATTTTAATATAGTTTTTTACCAAAAAAACCAAAAAACCATCTCTAAATACATTTTTAATAAAACATGTTAAATTTATACACAACGCACTGCAATCTTTGAATCTTTCTAAATTACTTATTTAGTTATAAAAAATCATGCACATTATACAGAAGTAATACCTTAATGCGATCACTTTTATCTAGATAACTATTTA
>JABSQI010000100.1 GCA_013215905.1 Legionellales bacterium
ATTTAAAAATCTTTAAATATAAAAAGTGAGCAGCAAGCTTGCTGGATGGTTCAACCCAAGAAACGTCTTAGAACTAAAACGCTTTTCCGAGCAAGAACTCTGCTACTCGTTCTATGGCTAACAATAAGGCTGTGAAACTCTGTTGTTAAACCAACTTTTTACAAAATTCTTCTAATTTCTTCTCCCACTTAATGCTGCAAATATTTGCAACAAACTAACAAACAAATTATATAAGGACACATATAAACTAATAGTCGCTAATAAATAATTCCTCTCTCCACCATTAATAATCTGACTCGTCTTGAACAAAATCATTCCAGATGAAATTAAAACAAATCCTGAAGATACAGCTAAATGTAAAGCTGGAATATTAAATAACATAGCCCCAAAACTAGCTAACATCAATGTAATAATACCAACGAATAACATGCCACCTAAATAGCTATAATCTTTCTTAGATGTTAATACATGACCTGACAATCCAAAAAAGATAACCCCAGTTGAAAATAATGACATTGCTATTATGTTACCACCATTCTCAAACTCTAAGACAGCATTTAATAGAGGAGCTAGGGTATACCCTAAAAATCCTGTAAATAAAAATACCGCCCCTATACCTAAAGCACTATCCTTTAATGCATGAACTAAATACATTAAACCATATACCCCAACTAGCATAACTACAATGTTAGGATGAGTAACATTCATTAACATGGAGACATAAGCTGTGATGCTACTAAAAATTAGAGTTATACTTAATAATAAATAAGTATTCTTTAATACTTTATTTTTAACTGCCACATCTGACGACGTTATTGTTGATGATATGTTATATCTATTCATTTTTAATCTCTTCTAAAATAACCTATTTTTCCAATAATGACATATGGTTGCATATATCAAAATTACTGTCAACACTTTTTTTAACCCTTTTTTTGCCTTTTATCCCTTTATTTATAGCCTCAAACACATTTTTAAAAGACAAAGAAATACCCTTTAGTAACGCCTAAATTTTTAAAATTCTTCACCCAATTTAATCATTTTTTTATTATACAACCTATGTCATAATATACCTCTACACCCTAGACGCACCACCGCCTTAAATGTTAATTTAAATAGACTTCTAACCAGACTGGTTGAATACCTCAAGATATGAGATATAAATCTGAGCAAGAAGCTCTACTCGTTCTAGGACTTGCAACTCTGCTGTGAAACTCAAATTACAAGTCCGCTTTTAATTTATCTAACTACAATCTCCTAAAACAAATCCTCTTTTATCTCCAAAATACTTAACTAAATTCTTTTCTAACATATGCTTAGTTACTCCGAGTATTCTACTAGCTTCACTTATACTACTAGAAAACTCCATAACTACAGCATACATAGCCCTATACACCATCTTTGTAAATTTATCACTTAATCCATCAACCAATACTTGGTCTAAATAACTCTCATATAGCAAACACATCCTATTGTCATACTCTGATAACTCACTTTTTTTGATATCAGTCTTGCCATAATACATAGATAATTTATGATTGAGCCTCCATCTAGTGATATTTAAAACCTCAACAGCTTTTTCTTTACCTCCTTTGCAATAATACATAGCAGCAACACATAAAGGTGCTTCTACCACCCTTAGAAAATCTGCTGATAAATAATACTGTTTAGATAGCTCAGTCAATTTTTTCATATACAATTTTTTTAAATGTTCTTCTATATCTTGCAATTCCTGCTCTGTCAGCCTCTCGCTTGAAGAATTATAATCTAATGCCGTATTCTCAACCATCATTCAATATCCGCAAATTGATAACCAACTTTTCTAGTTTTAAAATATTTATCTAGCCTATCTCTTAATTTTTGCTGAGAAACTCCAAGCTTCTCCTGCACTTTAGTTTGATTACCTAAACAATGTCTCATAGCAGCCAAATACATCGGCTTTTCAACAAAATCCTGAAACTTTAAATCAGAGTTATCGTCTTTACTAAATAACACATCCATATAAGATTCCAGCACTTTAGCTAAATCTTCTTGATATCTTTCTACTTGTTCTTTATCCATATATCATCCTCTTTTCAGCATTTTTTCACTACTAGCAATTTACCTTTTTTAGATATTACTTGAATTTTAGTTCCAACAGGTAAGTCTTCCCCCGTGGCTTTCCATAAGGTATCACCTATTTTAATTTTCCCGATACCATTAATAATGGCAACATCAACAACACCTATCTCTCCAATTAAACGCTGCATTTTATTATTTAGATTAGGAGAAGCTGTCTCTGTAAAAGAACCTCTTTGATATTTCCACCATAAAATACCACTAACAATAGACCAAACGGAAAACATTATACATTGAGTAAAGTAAGAGAGATTAGGCAAAACAATATTAATTAAGCCAACTATTAAAGCTCCCATACTAAGCCATAACAAGAACCCAATACCTAATGATATCTCTATAGCCAATAAGGCTACGCCTAAAGTTATCCAATGCATATATGTCCATTCAAATAATGTAATCATTTCTATTTCCCACTCTTCCCTATATCAAACGACTCTTTAGCTATCTCTGCAATACCAGCAATAGAGCCAATAACCGAAGTTGCCTCCATAGGCAACATCATAATTTTTTGATTATCAGATGATGCTATCTTACCCAATGCCTCAACATATTTTTCTGCTACAAAATAATTAACTGCCTGAATACTTCCATCAGATATAGCCTTTGAAACAGCCAATGTTGCATTAGCTTCAGCTTCAGCTAAACGCTCTCTCGCCTCTGCTTCTCTAAAAGCTGCCTCCCTTTTACCTTCAGCATGCAATATTTCAGACTGCTTCAAACCTTCAGCTTTTAATATTTCAGCTTGACGCAATCCTTCAGCTTCTAAAATATTTGCCCTTTTTTCTCTCTCAGATTTCATTTGTCTAGCCATAGACTCAACTAAATCTTTAGGAGGTGAAACCTCCTTAATTTCAATCCTAGTAACCTTAAGCCCCCAAGGATTGGTAGCCTCATCAATTACATGCAATAATTTTGAATTAATTTGCTCTCGCTTTGATAACATCTCATCCAAAACTAAGTCTCCTAATACAGTTCTAATATTAGTCATAGTCAAATTAGCAATTGCATAATCTAAATTATTAACCTCGTAGATAGAAAGAGGAGCATCTACAACCTGAAAAAACACAACGGCATCAACTTTTACCATAGCATTATCTTTACTTATAATCTCCTGAGATGGAATATCTAATACTCGTTCCTTCATATTAACCTTTGCCCCTATCATATCAGCAAAAGGAACAATAATATTCAACCCTGGCTTTAGTGTATGCGTGTATTTACCAAATCTCTCCACCATCCATTCCGAACCTTGAGGAACAAATTTTATACCCATATATAAAACAACTCCCGTTAACACCAAAAGCGCAATCAAAAACTCAATCATTTTTCTCCCCCGTTATATTTATTATTTTTATTTATTAAATAGTGGCTAACATGCCTCTTTTTTACAAACCCGAACCCCACCAAAATATTTAGTAAGCTGGACAGGCAAAACACTCCTATCAATACCTAATATCCTGCTGGCTCTAACTAAATTATCACTTACATATTCCATAACAACCCTAAACATAGCTCTGTTAACCATATCTACAAACTTGTTTTTACAGCCACATTTTTTCCTAAAAAAACATCCTAATTTCAATAATGATACTCCCTTAATCCACCTTGAAAGTCAACTCTTTTTTATTCATACTAAATTAGCTTTGACTACATTATTTACAGCATAAAACGTATTTCCTAATCCATAAAATACCATCATTTTACAACTACTCTACCATTACCCCTGTTATTATTAACATCAATACCCAAAACATTATCTCTTAGCTTCTGAGCCACACTATTTTTTAACTTAATGGCTGGAAAATAAGCCAATATTAGAGCCTCTGTTCTCTGCGGACTATCACCTAAAAATCTTGCAATCTTTAATACATCTCCATCAAAACGCCTCAACAAAGCTTTATACATAGATTTTTTCACATGAGCAGCATAATGACCGTCTAGATGCACCACATTACCCAAATCTTCATACATATAATTTGCTAACCCTGATTGTGTTAATCTTTCACCCTTCATATTTATCCCCTAAAAAACAAACGAATGCGCCACCAACCCCACATCATAAAACCAATAAGCAACAAATTGATTAATAATCCAACTATCCTTGCCTTATCTTTTTTTATTTGTTTTATATACACCAAAATTTTTTTAAATATATATTTAATATTAAAGTAGTGAAATTTACTTAGAATATTACAAGCCCCAAGATACAGAAAACTTGTAAAAAAAACACAAAGACTTAAAAAAATTCCCATCGACAACGCAACCCCCATAGATTCGTGTCCAGGATAATTAGAATTAGTAGCAGGGACATCAAAAAACCAAGATAGAATATTGACTATCTCTACAACATAACCATCAAAAACTTTTAACAAAAACAATAATGATCCAACAAAAAACAAGAAAGACGCATAAAATAAAAAGGTTCTTCTAAACTTTCTTACAAATAATAATTTATTGTCAACAACATTTTTCCAATTTATTCCAAAAAAAACACCCCAAGAAGCAAACCATAAAGCTATCACTGAAGAAAAAGCCATACTCCTAAAAATTGTTCCACTGAAAACGGAAACCCCTTCTACACTTTCTTGCAAAAAACCAAACAACCGCAAATAAAACATAGAAAAAATTAACAACCAGCCTCCCATAGCGAAACGCAGCAATGATGGGGTTAAACAAAATTCATCAAGCTCATCACCTTCATAATTATCGGCTCTCAAACATATATATAACAACACAGAAACAATCATCCAAGCAATACACGCCACATTACCAAGAAAAAACCCGAACCCCGCAATATCCGTCACCCAACCCCTATCCATGCTTCCCCCTATATTTTATCTGCTTTATATTTCCTAAGAGTCTTTTAAATTTATATTTAATATTAAAAGACCGATGAAATTCGCCTAAAATCCTCCAAGTCCCTAAACATAAAAACGCTCCAAATAAAAACGTAAAGACATTCATTAATATATGCTTTAATTTCCGCCCAATTCCTTCATGAATTTCATAAAAAGGATCGGCAGCAGGAACATTAAATACCCAAGCCAACGTTTTGACTATCTCTACAATGTGACCGTCAACAGCTTTTAAAAAAAACAAAAGCAACAAATTCAAAACCACCATAGACGATAAATAAAAGAAAACGATCTTTCTAATTTTGACAGCAAATAGTAGCTTATTGTTATCTGCAACCTCTTCATTTATCATAATAAAACTAACTATTGAAGCTAAAAAACAACCAAAAAAAGATGAGTATTCAAATAAAGTTAAAATTATACGGGAAACAATAGAAAGTCCGACCTCATATTCTCTTATTAAATACTCAAAGCCCGATATAACAAAAAGAGGCAATATAAACATTGAAATAAGCATAGAAAATTGCAAAATGTTCAAAAGGCTTCGTTCTACTTTTTCATTTTTATAAGTGATATAACATAGCGAAAATAAAAACAATACAGACCAAGTAGTCAGCGCACATACCATCGCCCACAATACTGTTGACAACACTGTTGTAAGTAAATCACTCATCATTCAATTCCCCTATCCATTCTTCCCCCAATTTCTTATTTGTTTTATATCCCCCCAAAATTTTTTAAATATATATTTAATATTAAAAAACCAACCAAACTCCCCTAAAATTTTTGAAGTCCCTAAACATAAAAATATTGCATACAGCCAAAAGGAAGACCACAGCAAAGCATCTCTCAAATCTACCCCAATCCCCTCATAGAAAGGACTAGTAGCAGAAACATCAAATATCCAAGCTAGAATATTGACTATCTCTACAATATAACCATCTAAAATTTTTAGCAAAAACAAAAAAAATAAATTGACAACGACCCCGGACAACAAATAAAAATAAAACACCCTTCTAACTTTTGTAGCAAATAACGCCCTTTTTCTATTAACAAGTTCTAAATTCAAGAATTGCGAATAGAAGGTCGCCACTGCAAAGCTAGCAAACCCAAAACCACACTCAAAGGCATTAAAAACCGTGCTTCCAGTAACAGAAATCTCCACTCCAATACATTCCCGCATTAAATGTTCAATACAATTAATAACCCCATCCGAAACAACCAACGAAACGAATCCCACGTACGCTCCAAGTATAAGCAAAAAATCCAGAAACCCCCGATCAACTTCATCATCCCCGT
>JABSQI010000101.1 GCA_013215905.1 Legionellales bacterium
TTAATATTGTCAAGGTAAATAATTTTGGTTTTGTACTTTATAGTATAAGCTCATTTGTTAACTTTATTTATATGAGGATTTTTTAAATAGTTAGGTAATATTTTAGTTGCATCAACTATTTTATTATTATTTTTATTATACGATATTATATTAAACAAGGCTTCCAGGTTATTCTCAATTAATTTACTATCCAATATATTTACATTATTTTTAATATGCTTATCAAACTTAGATTGAGAATCTGACACCAGAGCAAAAGTATCTACCCTACTAGATAATAAATTCACTAATTTTTCTTCAGTATATAGACAATCATTAATTGTGGCTTTCATTATATTCTCACTAACATCAAAATAGTATTCTCCAAAATAATATTCAGATCTTAAAGCATTTAAAGCTATAATCACCTTGTTTTCTTTAGTTATATGACGAGTCTGCTCGGCTAGTAAATGTATTCTTGAAATTTTTATAACTGGAAAACCATAAACTAGATTTAATGATTGAACTACCGACGTGCCAATTCTAATACCTGTAAAACTTCCAGGACCTGCAACATAAGCTAAGTAATTTATGTTCTTTAATAACAAATCATGTTCTTGTAAAAACTGCTGGATATATTCTAGAACTAGATTATTTCCTTCTTTAAGTTGAATTGCAGTATTATGAAATATTTTTCCATCTACAACTAATAATAAATTTAGATTTTCTTTGCAAGTATCGATACACAGGATATTATTTTTCATGTATATCTTATTCTTCTAACAAATGAAGTTTTTTATCAACAGTAGCCCAATGATCAGCATCTTCAGGCGGCTCTTTCACTTCAGTGATATTAGGCCATTTTTTTGACAGTTTTGCATTTATTTCGAGAAATTTTTTTTGATCTTCAGATATTTCATCCTCGGATACAATTGCTTCTACAGGACATTCTGCTTCACATAAAGCACAATCTATACATTCATCTGGATTTATAGCTAAAAAATTTGGTCCTTCATAAAAACAATCTACAGGACAAATTGCAACACAGTCTGTATATTTACATTTTATACACTTTTCTGTTACTACAAATGTCATCTCCTCTCCTATGGTGCCCGGGGCCGGACTCGAACCGGCACGGGATTGCTCCCGAGGGATTTTAAGTCCCTTGCGTCTACCAAATTCCGCCACCCGGGCAATAACAAAGTATTGTAAGCGACTAAGGCATTATTTGTAAATAAAAATTAAAGGCTGAGGCCGGAATTGAACCGGCGTAAACGGCTTTGCAGGCCGCTGCATAACCACTCTGCCACCCAGCCACAAATTTAGCTACTATAAATATTGCTATTATGGAGCGGGAAACGAGACTCGAACTCGCGACCCCAACCTTGGCAAGGTTGTGCTCTACCAACTGAGCTATTCCCGCACAACAAGCAATTCTACTTCAAATAGATTAGCTGTCAAGATTAAGTTATTTGCTATCCATATCAGATAAAACATGTAAAGCCAGTTTTATATATACAAACATAGATATGATAGTTAAAAAAGCGGCTAATGATAACAAAACATAACCGAATTTTACAATAATTACCGGCGTAGTTGGACTAGAAGCTAATAAGACCCCAAGCGCAACCATTTGAAACAATGTTTTAATCTTACCTAATCTATTAACAATAACGCTTGTACGTTTGCCTAGTTCACTCATTAACTCACGAAGAGAGGAAACTGTTATTTCACGGCCTATTATTACTACTGCAGGAATAAGTATGTTAGGAATATGCTCAGCGGTCATAACTAACATCAAAGCCACAGTCACAATCAATTTATCAGCAACAGGATCTAGAAATTCACCGAATACTGATATTTGTTTAAGCTTTCTGGCTAAATATCCATCCAGCCAATCTGTAATACAAGCCAAGGTAAATATACTTCCAGCTACAAGATATTTCCATTCATTTTCCAAGTTATAAATTAACATGAGAATAGGAATTAAAAGCACCCGTATAATAGTTAGTACTACTGGTAAATTGACTTCAACAAACTGAGTTTTAAAAGGTCTATATACTCTAAAATATTTCATTGTGAGTAGTGTAAATATTCTTAAGAGCGATGTATAGTCTCAAATATTACTTTTGCTAATTTAGTTCCTATACCTTCTACTTTTGCCAAATCTCCAACACTTGCGCTTAAAACTCCTTGTATACCACCAAAATGTTCTAATAATCTTTTTCTTTTTTGTATTCCAATACCAGCTATCTGCTCTAAGACAGACGATGTTCTTTTTTTACGCAATAATTTTCTATTGTAAGATATTGCATGATGATGTGAAGCATCACGAATATTTTGTAACATTTTGAAAATTATACTATTTTTATCAATTGAAAGTGGTTTCTTTGAATTCCTATAATATATTTTTTCAAGACCAGGTTTTCTTTCCTTACCTTTAGCAATAGCTAGAACAGGCATTTCCAATTTTAGCTCCTGCAAAGTATTTAACACACTTGACATCTGGCCTATACCACCATCAATTATAATTAAATCTGGCATTTCTTTATTAGCTCTTATAATTTTTAAGTACCTTCTCTGAATAACTGTGCTCAAAGCTTTATAGTCATCTCCTGTACTAATTTCTTTAAGTCTATAGTGACGATACTTAGCTTTCTTAGCTCCCTCGATAGTAAATACTACACATGATGCCAAAGTCCCCTCTCCCTTGAAGTGACTAATATCAAAACATTCTATTAATTTAGGAATTTTACTAAGCCCCAATAGCTCCTGTAAATCAATAAAACCATTTTTATAAAAATCGGATATTTTAATTTTTTGAGCAAGAGCTTCTTAGGAAGAAGATATGCTGATATCTAGTAATTCCTTCTTATTACCATGTGAATTATTAGTAAACGTAACTTTTTTTTTAGTTAATTTCGATATTGCTTCGCTCAATATCAACAACTCTTGGTTATCAATTGTTATATTTACAAAAATATTTGCTGGGATTACTTGTTTATCTAAATTCAAATAATATGATGATAAAAATCTAATCAGTATTTCTTGATTATCAAGTTCAAACATTTGATCAGGAAATATTGTTTTACTCTCTGATATTTCATCATTTCTAACACGTATAATGTGTATGCAAGAATTACCATATTGACTAACAAGAGCGATGAAATCACAATTTCCCTTGCTATGAGCAATAATTTGTTTGTTAAGTAATATCTGTACAAAATGTATTAGATCTCGATATTCTTTTGCTTTATAGTAGTCTCTGCTATCAGCATATTTGTTCATTTTGTTACGTAATTCTGTTAAAACATCCTGATCTTTATTTTCAAGTAATTTAATTGCTAGATCTACATAATACCTATAATCATCTTTCCCTATTAAGTTAGTACAAGGAGCATGACATCTATCAATTTGATAACGCAAACACGGCCTGCTTCTATTCTTAAAATAGCTGTCTTTACAATCCCTTATCTTAAATATCTTATATAAATGATTAAGTGTAAAATACATAGCCTTACTATTAGGATACGGCCCAAAATACCTCATGGTATTTTGATGTTTCTTTTCTCTACTAGTGAAAAGCCTAGGGAATTCATGTGAAATATCTATAACTATATATGGATATCCTTTACTATCTTTAAACTGGATATTATAGTGTGGTTGATGCTTTTTTATTAAAGAAATTTCTAGCAATAAAGCATCTACTTCAGTAGGAGTAACAGTTAGCTCAATTCTAGCAATATTAAGAACTAACTGGCGTATTTTTTCATTATCATTACTTTTAAAAAAATAATTTTTTAACCGATTACGCAGATTTTTGGCTTTACCAATATATATGATAGTATCTTTGCTATCATACATAATATAAACACCTGGTTTGGTGGAAGAATTTTTAACAAAAGAATTTAATTCCATAAAGATTATATTGGTATTTTTTATTCAGATTATACTATACCAAAAAAATCTTGAATATATATCACTCTAAAGGAACTTCAACCATTTTTTCAGGTTCATTCTCTAACTGTTTAATTCCATAGCTTGTTACTTCGATTAAACCATGTGATATAGCAAAATGCGTTAATTCAACGTCACTTCTTATTTTAAGCTTATTAAAAAGTCTATATCTATAACTATTGACCGTTTTAGGACTTAGATACAGCTTCTCTGAAATATCTTGCACCTTCAAACCATTGGTAATCATAATCATTACTTGGAGTTCTCTTGGTGAAAGAGAATCGAATGGAGAAGCATCCTCTGGTTCATCAGATACACTTTTTAAAGCCATTTGTTGAGCTATTTCTGTACTAATATATTTTTGACCTGCATGTACCTTCTTTATAGCTTGTTCTAGATCATCAGCAGTAGAATCTTTTGTAATAAAACCAGATGCTCCTACTTGCATAGTCCTGTATGGAAAGGGATGATTACACATATTAGATAAAACTACAATCCTGGTATCTGGACTTACTCTCACCATTCTTCTAATTGTCTCAAGTCCTCCAGAAGATGAAATTGTAAGATCTAGCAGTGCAACATCAGGTTTAATAGTTCTAGCAGCATTCAATGCCCCTTCTATACTAGAAGATGAGCCAGTAACATCAATACCATTTGCATCATTTAATAATCTAACAAGCCCCTGTTTAATAAGCTCTTGCTCTTCGATAACTAAAACACTAATCAAAAGGATTCTCCATGTACTACAGTGGCGGAGAGACAGGGATTCGAACCCTGGGAGGGGGGTTACCCCTCAACGGTTTTCAAGACCGCCGCTTTCGACCGCTCAGCCATCTCTCCTAGCTCAATGATTGAAAGGATACTGAATATCATTCCTATACACAAGCATGTTTCGCCACAAAATTATTGTATTTATAATTTATAGGACAAAAAAAGATAAAAATCTAATTTTTAGCTAAAATATAGACATTTTTCGTTATAAAATTCTTATAAAAATAAGATGTTAAGTTTATCCAAAAAGTAAGCAGTGACAAAAATTTTAGCATTTATTTTGTGTTTTAAATAAACAAATTCTATGAATTTATATATTAAACATCATAAAATTCCTGAAACCTTAAAATCACATTCTTTCTTAGCATGAAATATCAATCTAACTAACTTCTAATGTAACAATAGCAATAGCAAATTCTTTTTCATCAGAAATACTCACATGCTGAATATTTATCGACTCATTATTTAATATTTCTTCTATAAAATTAGAATAATGCAATATTGGTTTCCCAAGTTTATCATTGTGTGTTCCAATATCTTTAGGGAAAATATTCCTTTGAAACCCCTTCCCTAAAGCTTTCACAAAAGCTTCTTTTACTGCAAATTTCTTTGCTAAAAATCTACCTGGATTCTGAATATTTTTAAAATCCTCTTTCTCTATTTCGGTTAATATTTTATTTATAAAATTAGTCGAGAAATTTTCATATATCTTGTGTATTCTATTTATCGAAACTAAGTCTATTCCCACTCCGTATATCATACATTCTCCAAAACACACTCTAAAATTATCATGTTATTATTAATTTTCTACTATTTATATTATTTATGCCAACTCTTTGATCAATTACTTTTCTAAGAATATACTTTGCATCGCTTAAAATTTCTGAATTACATAAGTTTAAATGCCCTACATCTAAAATATTCTTACCTTTAAAACATCTCTTATTCATTATTGGTAATAATTTTCTCTCAAACCCATTACTAGCATCAAAGAAATATTCTTCATCTGAGATAATTTTTTCTCCAAATTTAGCATCAGTAAAAAAATCTATTCCATATCCAACTTCTTTTAATAGTAGAATTTCAAATTTTCTTAACAGACGCTCTATATCTTCAAATTCAGATATTTGAGCTAATGTATCATAGTAAATATCGAATAAACTCGGATGAGGGTCATGTTCATGTAAGATTTTTATCATTAACTCGTTAATATACAGACCAAATACTAATTTATTAGGTGAAAATAACTTAGAGATACTAGCCATCTCTACATGTGTTAATACTCCAAGTGAAGTTTTATTCAAATAACTAACTTTAATAAGATTAAAACATTGTAATTGAGATCTCTGTCTTGATTTTAGATTTCTTACTCCTTTAGCAATTAATTTAACTATCCCATATTCTTTAGTAAATATTGTCAGAATAAGACTAGAATCTCTATATGCTCTAGTATGCAAGATAAATCCAGGTTGTAATAAAATTCGTTTCTGCATTTTTAATATTGTTGATTATAAAAAATTTGGTACTCCTCTATTAAATGATCTTTATTAAACCAATTTTCTTCAACTTTAACAAATAACTCTAAATAATTTTTCTAACTCAATCCTAGACAGTTTACCTATTTCCTTTATTTTATTTCCATTCTTACCAACTATTATTTTTTTATGATTTTTACGGCTAACTATTATATCTGCATATATACAAATTACATTTTTTTTATCAATAATTTTAGTTACAATAACAGCAGAACTTCTAGGTACTTCTGCAGAAAAATATCTAAATATTTTTTCTCTGATCCTTTCTGCAATTAGTACTTCTCTTGGAGTTG
>JABSQI010000102.1 GCA_013215905.1 Legionellales bacterium
TTTAAAATGGCGTCTTGCTGTTGAAGTATCTATTGACAAGTTTTGATAATCTCGTTCTGTCCGCGTTTTCTCAGGATTTTTCTCAATAGCATCAATTAGAAAATTAATTATCTCAGATGCTTGTCCAGGACTTGATAAAGGCTTACATCGCATACATGGCCTAAAAGAAGCTAATAATGCCTCTTTGGCTGTTTTATAGTACTCACAACTTTCAAATTTTGGTTTCCTGGCAGGACAGGTAGGTCTACAAAATACCCCCGTTGTTTTAACACCAACAAAAAATATTCCTTCGTACTCTGGATTTTTATCAATAAGAGCCTTATAAAAAACTCTTGCCTCATCTTCTGTTATTAGCATATTACCAGCTTATAAATAAATGTATAAACTATTGTAGAGGTGCAGTTTAAATAGTGCCACCGAAAATCAGTCATTGATTTCTTAAATATCGCCAACATTATTCAAGATATCAATAATTATCATAATTTATAATCAGTTGTGCAATTATAGCTAATAATTTAGCAAAATATATCATACATTTACCTTTCAAGATTAAATATATTATTACCTAATTAATAATAACTTCGTGTATGTAGATTTAATTTAGTTCTCAGATATTTTAGATTGAATATACCTTTGCACTAGTTACTTTAAGTGTGGATGTATTCTTATTATTGGAGCTTACTAATTCTGTTTCCTAATTAGTTTTATGTTGAAAATTATCAACTGATATCTTATATAATGCTCCCTTATATCACGTAATAATTTAAAGTCATTATAGCATCTTTCAACTACTAATAGTGGATCGATTTTTTTCCAGAACCAGAAATATATAGGTCAAAATCACTATGTGAAGCAATAAATAAATAATAAACTATCCTATCAATATATTTATAAATCCCTCAGGAATTTAGATATAGACCATTTATATTTAGTCGACATTAAAAATATCTTCATAGTGTTACTATCAAACTATTAAAGACTAAGTTCTCAATATGTATTAAATTTCCGCAAAAATTTGCAATTTATTAAAACCTTTTTGATAATCTTTTATGGGTTTACTACTTTTTTAATAAGAACATGATAAACTTATGTTATTAATATCTAAGATTTCACAGGATCAATAAAATGGAAAAACAAGCTATTACAGAACAAGATGTCGTTGATGCACAGAGTGTATGGGGAGAAGGTATTATTGCTATTGGGAAAATGTTTCTTGAAAAAGGAGACTATAAAGCTCGTGCAACACAACATATTAAAGACTTATATGCTTATGATCACAGCGATGTACTATTTAAACCAACTTTGGCTTCTAACCCTCAATTTCGTCCTACTTTTGAACAAGCTCTATCATATTTTGTTGGTGGTGATATCCCTGAAGATAATGGTTTTGCAATCAAGCCCTGGTCTAAAGTACGCTTTGGAGAACAACAAATCCTCATATATGAAGACAATGCTGTTGCGATGGGAAATTATTTTTTCACGCCTGTTGAAGGCAATGAAGAAGTCAAACTTGAGTATACCATTGGGTATATAAGAGATGAAACAGGAAAACTACGCATTAACTTGCATCATTCTTCTGTTCCTTACTCTCCTAGCTCTGAAGAATAGGTTCCTGTAAAGTTACAAACCAGCTCTTTATACTAAGTTAATCTAAGTAGCATGACTCTATTCTAAGAACTTATTATTTTTGAATGCCTTTTTATAATTTTTAAGTACGCTGCCTATATTGAACTTAATGATGATATTATTGACATATATTATTCAGCTGAAAACATAAAAAATTTCCGTAATTATAGGGTATTAGCATTCGACTGCTCAAAAATCATTTTACTCATATTCTTAATTTTCAAAACGTTAACTGTTATTAATGCGCGTTTTTTGCTTAATGTAGACTTGAGTATATTTTTAAAGCGTTATGCAGTATAATTGCGCCAAAATGTTAAATATTATTCAAGAGGTATATTATGAAGAAATTTCTACAAGCTATAACGATATTTATTTTATCTTCGTGGGGACTAAGTGTTTTTGCAATACCAGGTAAAATAATGATGCGTAATACTACTAATAGAGTTATGGAAGTAGCAAAAGTATATTTGCATACTAAAGATGGTAAGGTATTTATGAATACTTTTAATGGAATACAGAGTCATGAGCTATATTCATCTGGAGAAGAAAGTTCTTTCTCTGAATTTGAGCACTTGACTAATGAAGATATTGATAAAGTTGTAGTTCAATTAAAAGATGTTACTTCTAGCCCAAGAGAGATTAGTATTATCGCAGAGAATTATTCAAGATGTACCCATCCTTTATTAGTACCAAAAAGCATCATTTCTATGATTAGCGCAATAGGTACTATGACTGAAGAAAAGACAATTACAAGTAAAGATATTCAATTTGTTACAGATACTGTAAATATACCTATGGAAACTACACTTCATATACATGTTGACGTGGGAGTAGATGGCATAAGAGTAACTTCTACACAGTGGCAATATAAATAACTTTTAACTGGTAGAAATACAATGGCTCTTAATGGATTGAGCCACATTACAGTCTAGAGTGTTTACTAAACTGTATCATGGTGGCGTTGCGAACATAACGTAACGCCGTCATAAATTAAGAAAAAGATTTTATTTCAACTCATTGCTAGTTTTTATTGGTCCCCATGGCTTTGTTTTCTAGCTCAATAAGTCCCCAATATCTCCCATAAAACATCACTAAAGTCTATAATATATGCTATATAACAATTTATTCTCTGCCAAAGAGCAAATTTTATATTAAGGCTAGATTGCAATCTGATCATGTCAATCGAATAATTTTCACAAAAGTGATACAATCCTCAGGACATTAATAATAAAAAGTACTACTATTACTTAGCAGCAATCTAGAAAATTAATAATATTTAGTTATTCTCAAACTAATTGTTTTTTTTTCTTATTAATATGGTACGTTAATGCCATAGAAATACAATATGATATCTCATCAACAGGTATCTTACTGTTTCTATTAAACACTATTGCTCGATTTCCTTCATATTCAAACAAATCTCCATATATTTCTTTGAATTGATATACTAATGTTGTTTTACAGTTAAAATAAACCATTATTTTGTCTGGATTTTTCATTTTCCAATCCATTCTTATTGTACTACCACTCTTAGTTTCAGATGTAACATAACTAGGCTCTCCCCATTTTAATGTTTCATCTATTTTTCCTACCCCATCTAAAGATTCTGCCACTTTGAAGATAAGTTTACGAATAGACAGTAATTTATCCTTTATATCTTTAGGATATGTATAAAATTTTTCTTCAACTCTAGCATCAGTAAATGGAATCATTCTCCTCCCAAACAAAAGAGTGAGCAAACATCTATAATATTTGCTCACTCTGAGTATTAAAAATACGCTATCTTATATTAGTTAGCTTCGAGCATGTCAAGTCGCCCAGACAGTACTTCATCATTAGCGGCTTGTTCAGCATAATCTTCTGAATCTAGCCCATTAAGCTGCCCATACCACCATCCTTCTTGCCAATGATGATAATTAGCAGAACCAGGTTCATATGGATTATCTTCAAGTTTATGAGTTAGTGACAGAACCCTGCCTTCATCCCAACAGTCTTCTAAATTGGGCAGTTGTATTTCAAGCAACATTTTAGCTATTGCAAGCGAATCTAGCATAAAAGCCTCCCGTTATTTAACTTATTATTTCATCGGTTTACATACGAGAAGCTATTTTTTAATCGAAGCCTTCCTGCTTCCTAATGCGTCATCCATGTCTTACCGACGATCTTAAAATACTAACAAAACTTTCTTTAGAGGTAAAGTACATTCAGGAAAAATGGCCATTTAATAACTTTATGTAATGTAAAAAACCATCAAAGATCTATTACGATACATCTTGATACATCTTGAAAATGCACAATTATAAATATCGATATTCAAGCTATTTTTAAATATAATCTACCTACATTAAATAAAAAAAATAGACTTAGATATGAGCCCAACAAAAATAAAAAAAATAATCACTACTGTATGTTTAACTATTTTTTGGATTAACATTAGCGCCCACCCAGGATATGGAAATAGACCAGTGGAGAAATATTCTTTCTCTATTGGACCTATGATTTTAATGATTCCAAGATACTATGGTGCCAGTAGTTATCGATTTATACCTGTTCCAAATTTTAATTTTAAATACAAAGATTTCTTTTCACTGTCCCCATACAAGGGAATAAGCTTTTATATTAATGAGTACAAACCTGTAAAATTTAATATTGGTGTCCGATACAAATTTTGGTTTAGAAGTAAAAGAAGTAAAAAATTTCCAGGCATAAATGATCTTAAGCCATATGTAGAAGGATATGCTATAACAAGCTATAGTCTAAAACCAATAAGATTTAGCTTAGGATTATATCATTCCATAAATAAATCAGATTTTGGAGGTTTTTTAAATGCTGGGATAAATTATTTCAAAAGAATAAATGAAAGTATTAGTATTTTTTGTGGACCTACTCTTAAAATTTCTGATGATAAACATATGAAAACCTTATACAGGGTAACTAAAGCGCAGTCTATTTCAGCTAATATTCCAGAGTATAATTTATCAGGAGGAATAGAAAATATAAGTTTTAATACAGGATTTACCTACAAGTTCAATGAAAAATGGAATAGTCACTTAATGTTTGTAATAAAGAGATTTTTGTTTGATGCAGCAAAAAGCCCATTGATACAAAATAACTATCAACTTTTTGGAACTTTAAGTATAAGCCGTAAATTCTAGTTGAAGAATATTTTTATATATTATCGCTTTTTTGAGATTTTAAATTAGGCCAAATCTCACTAACGGAGTTCCATCCAGAACTAGATTGAGGCATATTGCTTGCTATTTCCTTCTTAGTGTTATCTGTTGATACTGTATCAATATCATTCCCAGTATCTTCACCTACTATATTAGCTTTACATATTATTTTATCAAGCATCATAACGCCTCCATCAGATTCTGCATCAGGTACTATAAAACCGCATTGTTTAGTTTCCTCTTCATAGGTAACATTAATTTTTTGTCCCTTAGTAACTTCAATCTGTATTTCTCCAAATTCATCAGAATTATTATCAAACTCAGTTCCTAATTTAATTGATGCATCTGCAATTGGCTCATCTTGCTCATCTACTATTGTAGTTATAAGAACAAAAAATTCCTTAGCAGATACTATAATTGGCTTCACATTACTAGGGTATAATAGTATATTACTTGGATATTTATCAATTTTATAGAAATTTTCTTCTCCGGCGGATGAAATTGTAATTTTATGATGCCAATATGGTTCTAAAGAATAAAGATAATTTTTATTACCTTCAATTGTATCCGCATCGCCATCGTCAATAGTTACATGAAATTTTGCATCATCAACGGGGACATCAACTCTAACTAGAGCACCTGAATTATATGGCATTTTAGAGGTCATAGCTACACCATTATTATAGCTATAAGCACCTCCCCAGCCACCATTAATAGTACCGTTAAATAAATATCCATAACTATGATCTTCTAGGTGTTGGGCTACCATCTGTGCCTGTAACTTAAATGGTTGATATGCCACACCAACTGTATATGAAGTATCTATTTCTTCAGACAATTTTTGGAACTTAGCGGATGGTTCTCTACGCGCTATTACTCCAGCAGAAATTTCAGTGTCTTCATTAATATCATAACCAAATTTATAATTTAGACCTTGACGAAATTTATCAACACCAACAGGTCTATCAAAAATTACAGCTAAATCATTTTCACCTATTTTTCCTGAAATTCCAATATTGATAGTAGCAAGGATAGAATAACCTAGTTGGCTTTTGGTATAATTTAGTGAAAAAGAACCACTACTACTACCTTTATTAAAAATAGGTCTAGAATAATTCATTGATAATTCGTATTCTCTTTCTTTATCTAAAGAATGATAATCATCAAAGTTGTAGCCTACACTTAAAGTGTTCTTCCAAAAGGTATATGAAGCTATTATACTATAATTAGTTTGACTTTCTTGTAACATATCCAAAGGATTGACATTAGATACATCATTTTCTTTTGAAGATTTATTATCATATAAATATCTGAATGTACCAACAACTGACAACCCTATAGGTGTATTTAAAGACAAGGTAGAAGATACCCCAACTCCATTATCACTAGCATACAATCCTCCAATTCCTATTTGATAAATTTTTCCAAAATGTGTTAGTTCTAAAGCAAGTGCGGTATAATCAATATCAGAGACTGAGGTTATTTGTGCCGCATTATATTTTGTTATTCTCCAAGAATAACTACCTTCTACTATAGCTTTATTTGTTTGATACACAGGTAGAATACTATCCGCTGTTCCTTTAGTGTCTGGAGCAAATCCTATCATAAAAGCATAATTGGCTTTACCATATACAGGGAAATCTTCTTTCTTAATAAATTATTTATGAAAAACCCTAGATTGTCCATATATAGTAGTTGTCTTGATC
>JABSQI010000103.1 GCA_013215905.1 Legionellales bacterium
TTTTTTTAGTTCTTTTTTTGTTTTTGATGTCTAAATTAATACTGCTTATTTTTCGCAATTTATCCCGTTTTTGTTTTTTAGTTGATACATAAGAGGGATTAATAATACGATAGATTTTTTTTCTAAGAATTCGATCTCTAAATTTATTTTGTACTCTTTTAAACAAAATGAAAATTGAGATTGTTAGGATTAATAGCGAAATTATAATACCAATTGTTGGATCTGATAAAATCATAATAACCTTAATAAATCTTTCTCTAAATTATAGAATCTAGCAATTTTTAACATCCTTGGTTTTATTTTAGTATAGGAAAAATTCAGTTTACTATCTGCATGATTATTGTATGTGAATAGAGTTTGGGTATTAATATCTAATGACTCATGACCAATTATTTCAGCAATATTAACTATTTTTCTGTTACCATCAGGCATTCGACTTATTTCGATTAATATATGTACTGAATTTGCTAATTGTCCTAGAATAGATTCTGCAGGTAATTTAAACCCTGCCATTAGGATCATATTTACTAGTCTTGAGGATACTTCTTTTGTACTGCTTGCGTGGATAGTTGATAAGGAACCATCATGACCTGTATTCATGGCTTGGAGTAATTCAAAAGCTTCTTCTCCGCGAATTTCTCCTAAAATTATTCTATCCGGTCTCATTCTAAGAGCATTTTTTACAAGGTGACGCTCTGTTATTTCACCTTCATCAGCTATATTTGGAGCACGTGTTTCTAATCTTACTAAATGGTTTTTTTGTAATTGTAGTTCTGCTGCATCTTCAATCGTAATAATTCTTTCAGTATCAGGAATATACTGTGATAGAGCATTCAGGAGTGTTGTTTTCCCAGATCCTGTTCCACCAAATACTATAATATTTCTTCGACATTTAATAGCTATTTTAAGAAAATTAGCCATTTGGCTTGAGAGAGTATTATTCTCTACTAAATTATCTAATGACATATATTTACTCTTAAATTTCCTTATTGATATACATGGACCATCGATCCCTAGGGGAGGGATAATAGCATAAACACGGCTGCCATCATGTAGTCGTGCATCCACATAAGGGGTAGTTTCATCTACTCTTCTGCCTATAACCGATATAATTCTACTAATTACATTAAGAAGTTGCTCGTTTGTTCTAAATTTAATATGAGATTTTTCTAAAATTCCATTTCTTTCTATAAATATACTGCTAGTGTTGTTTACTAGTATATCGCTAATACTATCGTCAGAAAGAAAATATTCAAGGGGACCAAGACCTAACATGTCATCAGCAAGTCTTTTTTCTAAATAGGACTGTTCTTTAGCATTGAGTTGTATATTTTGTTCATTTAGTATTTTACTCGTTATAGGTCGTAGTATTTCTATTAGTTCATCTTGAGACATTTCTGAAGCTTTATTTATATCAATAATTTCCATTATTAAGGGATGTACAATTAGAGATGATTCTTCTACTCTTTTTTCAGCTTCTATATTAATGTTAGAGTAGCTTTTGTTAGTGCTGTTATCTTCTATTGTGTTGTTGTCAATTTTAGATTTTTCAGATTGACTATTTCTATTTTTTTTTCCTAACATTATAATTTCCAATTCTTTAATTTTTCTAACCAAGAAAGTTTTGGTTCTTGAATGGATGATTTAGTAATTATAGTTATTAGCTCTCTTAATTTTTTTGTTATAGTATGCTGGGGAAATTTATCACTAAATACTACTCCTAGATTAAGAGCTTCTAAGGTTGCTTTTCTATCAAAAGGTATAAGTAGATCAATTGTACGCTGGATACCGTCTTCAAATTGAGGTTGGGTAAGTTCAGCAGATTTTGCTATATTATTTTTAATATTTATTATCTTAATTTTAGCAAATGGCGCCTTAATTTTGCAAATATCTAAAATTTTTGCTGTATCCCTAATTGAAGGAATAGAGAAATCACTTACAATAATAATATCGGAAGAAAAGGGTAGTACAATTTTGGAGTATAAATTATTATAGTTTAAGTCTATCACTGTATAATCGAAATTTGTTTGAGCTAACTTAATTAATTTATTAAAGTCTTCATCTGTTATAAAATAGTCTTTATCTAATCCTTGTTCTGAAGAGAGTATAGACAAATATTTATTAATTTCTATAGCAAGTCTTTTTAAAAATACAGCGTCTAGCCTATCTGCGTTAGCTAGAGCTTGTATTAAGCCACTGTTTGGTGTCTTGTTGAAAATTAATGATGAGATCCCATTATAAATATCTAGATCTAATAAACAGGTATTGACTAAGAAATGTTTTGACAATAACCAAGCCATGCTATTTGCTATAGTTGATGTTCCTAGTCCTCCCCTTGAACCAACAATAGTAATTAAAGGGTTAGTCTTAATTTCTTCTTGAGTAGTGTCTGGGTTGTTTGTTAAATTATTAATGCATTCTTTCAAACATTCTAGATCTATTGGAAGTGTGAAATATTCATCAACTCCGTGATTTTTTAATTTGCGGTAGAAATTTATATCATTATTATCACCAATACATATCAATCTTGTTTCTTCATTACAATTCTCTGCTAACTCATCTATTAATTCCAGAGAATTATTAGGATCAGTTATCTGTATTAATAAAAAATTTGTACTTTGGTTTTTCTTAATATATGGAATTGCATCAGCTAGATCTCCTCTATGTAGGTCAAATCGCAATGTAATTTCTTGTAGAAAATTATTAACTTGCTCTGCAACCTCTTCTTGCTTGATGAATACTAACCAATTTTGATTTGTTGAAAGCTTATTTGACATATGTGTTACTCAATTAGCCCTTGTAAAATTAATTGTATTTCTCCAGATATTCTAGCATTAGCTATTAATTCTGCTTGCTCAGGTAAAACTTCAACAGTAATAGTCTTAACAATTTTTGCTATATCAGTGGCATCTCTTGATGTAATTTGATCAATAGCTAACACCAAAATATTTTTAGCAATAGTTTGTGTTGTAGTAAGGTTGTCGATAGTTTTACTAGCAATGATATCTATGTAATCTCCAGGAAAAATAAATCCGCCAATACCAGTTACTTCATTAACTTCCAATGCAATAGCTCTTCTTTTAGGTTTAATAATTGCTGCCAGAGTATTTCTATTAGCAGGATGAATTATATGTTTTTCTAAAACAGGTTCTCCTTTAGAAACAGGTTCTCTAACTATCATCCCAATAAAATTTTCTAATTTTCTGGTTTTTTCTATTATGTAATCTGTTTTAATACTTTCTTTGGGCCATGCCTGCCATACAAGGTCAGTTTTTTGTAATTTCCTACCTAATGGGAGATTTTCAGTGGCAACTAATATCTTGAATTGATTAGAAAAAATTTGTTGATTAGTTGACGGTAATTTAGTTGGCGTGCTTTGCTCTGTCCATAATATTATAAAATATGCTAACAATGCTGCTGCAAGTATTGTAATTAGTATTGGTACTAAATTTTGTCGATCCATAGGCGTGGCTCTTTGTATCAACAAACTAAAATAAAATTATGCAATGTTGATAAGAAAATTGTTATTTATTCATGGTAAGTTTAGGAGTTATTGATAATAACACCAGCAAAACAATATATATTTTGAACTCAAAGGGTTTTTATAGCTCATAAAAGAGGTATTTTTGCACATTTATTTTAAATAATTATTGCCTTAATTTTGTTAAAATATATTAGAAATAATGTTGGATAATTACTATGGATAAATTAGCTTATTTTGAAACTAGGTATGATTTTGCTGATTATAAAACTATTTTTTCTTTATCTGAAAAAGATTTGCAAGATAGTATCTTAGAAATTCCAGATTACTATTCTAGTTTCAATTCAGAGCTAACAGAAATAGGAGGCAGAGTTGTTTCTTGTAGTAGTTTATTTAATTTGTTAGAAAGTGAAGTTACTGAAACACTTACTATTGATATCAAAAACAATATCGATGATTTTGCAAAAAAAAATGCAAATACCCCTGAAATAGTTAATGCTTTTGTTAAGAAAAATGAGAAAATTTTAGTAAAGTTCTTAAATTCATATAAGAAGGATGTTAATAAAACCAACTATATTGGTTGTGATATTTTAGAGTTGCCTTTTACTGAAGGACAATTTATTTTAGCCTTATGCTGTAATAATTTATTTGGAGCAAATATTGATTCTAATTTCAATAGAGATCTTTCTTTGATTAAAGAACTTCTTAGAGTATCTAATCAAGTAAGAATATTCCCATTAAATGATAAAAAATTTGTTACTTGTAAATATCTTGGAGAAATTATGATCGTTTTGCAACAAGAAGGATATCGCATTGAAATAATTCAGGTAGACAGTGGAATTGCTAAGAATAATAATGCTACACTGTGTATCTGGAATACTGGATGTGCTATATAAAATTTTCTAAATTCTATGAATAATTTGTTTATTGGAATCTACCGACTATTGAAATTAATAAAATTTGACAAATATTATTTATATTTCTTAAAAATAGTACCTAAATTTCTTTTTTATAATAGGATCCAGGACTTAATTCGATTAATGGGTATTGATTTTCAAAATAGAATAGGAATAGTTTTATCAGATAAGCATTTAGGTAATTATTTTTCTTCATTTGTAAAATTCGGATTTGGATTCGTAGAAATTGATATTATAAATAATTCAGATTCAGAATTGATCTTGATAAACAGGGTAAATAAACTAATAGTAAATATTAAAAATATTTCTCGAAACTATCTTATTTTGGGAGCATACATCAAAAGCGTATCTAAAAATGATGAACTTATATTTAAATATCTAGTCTGTATGAGAAATTTATATTTATATGTAGATTATATTGCTCTTTCTTTTAATCAGGTTTTAACAGATAAGTCAATAGAGTGTTCTAATGTATATCTGGAAAATTTACAGAGGTTAAAGCAGGAACAAAAATTTCTAACTGAAAGTAATAAAAGATATGTTCCTTTAGTAATTGAGATTGCTATAAATCTATCTGAACATAATCTACTGATGATAATTCATGAAATAGTCAAAAATGATATTGATGGGATAATTATTTCAAGCCCATCTGTTAATATAGATAATAATTCGATAGAACCTAAATACAAATTTATAATAGAAAATGTACCAAATAATATTCCAATATTTTTTAAAGGTGATCTACAATATTTTACGGATAGGGGCAATATAGCTTTTAAAAATACACATTTGTTCCTCTTACAAGATATTAAGTTCTACAGTAAGATAAATTTAAAAAATATTTTTGAAAATTTGTATAAACACAAATACTAATAATTAATATTTTTTTCTAATATATATCCAATAGTATATCCTATTGACGATATTATTAAGCATAAAATTTCTTTTGGTAACATAAATGTATTTGTTAATACTAAATAGCTAATTGTTCCAAAAATGATTGAAATTCTTGCCGCAGTCTTAGAGGGTTTTGAGCTGAATATTGCAACTATTATTGGTACAAAAAAGCAAACAATAGTAAGTTCATAGGCTTTCACCATTATTTGAATTATGTTATTTACATATAAACTAAATAAAAATGCCATGATACCGCTAATTAAGGTAATAATTCTTGCATAAACGATAACATTTGGTTTATCTCGTTGTTTAGTGAATATATCTATTGCTATATTTGAACTGATTGCACATAAAAGAGAATCAGCGGTAGAGATTATTGCCATTAGAATAGCAAATGAAAATAATGCGGAGATAGATGGATTAGTAACCTGATTGATTACTGCTATTAATATACTAGAGTTTTCATTCATATTAATACCTAGTTGGCTTGCAACAATTCCAAGATATGTAGGTAATAAAGAAGATATTAATAATAGGAATCCAGCTAAGAAGGTAGCGGTGCTAACATTTTTAGCTGAGGCTCCAGCAAAGCATCGTTGTCCCATGTCTTGTCCTATAATAACAAATAAAAAAGGCATTAATAGCCAACTACTCCATGGTATATTAAGCTCGTTATTTATATTTGTTGCCTTACTTATTTCAATTGGATTAAATAGTAAGTATATTATAGTTATTAAGAATATTATTAGAACACCAGATATTTGCATAATATCTGTTTTTACAACAGCTTTGAGCCCACCTATACTAGTGTAGATAATAAGTGAAAGCCAAAATCCTAAAAAAATATAAATATTATAAAAATCTATAGCAATTAGATATTTTTTAGTAGCAACAGCAATTGCTATCAGAATTAAAAATGTTGATATGATATATATTATACTACAAAATTTATATGACAGTTTATCTTTATATAGATCAGAAAAAATTTGTGGGATTGTACTAATTTTTTTGTTTCTAAGTCTTGCCCCGATCCCTATTGATAGGATAAATAAACCTAAACTAAGTCCTAGAGCATAATATATCGCTTGCCAACCATAGATGTATGCTGCATCTGCTGCTC
>JABSQI010000104.1 GCA_013215905.1 Legionellales bacterium
AATGCCTCTATTTTTATCTATATACTATTTATCAAGTAAATTTATTTATCTGTTTAGTCATAAACTTCATTTCAGGACTTTATAATATTATTAAAGCCAATTATACGAATAAAACAATGTAAAATAATCCTACTAAAAGATTTAAATTATATCATATATAAAAACGCTTAAATTTAAATATTTTTGTGTAAAAATTTACCTATTTTTTTAACTCTTATTTTTCAATAAGTTATCTCAGATTTATTACAGTTTTGTAATAAGCGTTGAATGTTCGAACTAATTTATCTATAGTGTTAATTAGTGGTAATAATTACCAATTTAGTGGTAATTTGTGGTTGATTTTTTTGGTTTTTGAAGCTAGAGTATGTTTAGAGGGTTATCGTTAGTAAATCTCGATGCGAAAGGTAGGTTTGTTATCCCATCAAGATATCGAGATAACATATCAAGCCTAAGTAATGGTGTAATAGTTCTAACGATTGATATAAATTCTCCGTGTTTATTGATGTATGCGCTTAAAGAATGGGAGGTCATAGAAAATAGAATACAAGAACTACCAAGTCTTGAGCCTTCTGTTAGAAGATTGCAAAGATTATTGATAGGTCATGCAACTGAGATTGATATAGACAGTACTGGAAGGATTTTAATACCGTCAGTTTTAAGAGATTATGCTCGTTTTCAGAAAAATATTAATTTAGTTGGTCAAGGAAATAAGTTTGAAATTTGGAGTGAGCAATTGTGGACGGAGTACAGAGACAAATGGCTTGATGATTCTTCTAAGGATAGTGAGGAGGTGAATGAGGTTTTAGGGCGTTTATCTATATGAGTTTAATTGATTTTCATCAATCTGTTTTGTTAAAAGAAGCTGTAGATGCTTTAAAGATTAAAGAAGACGGTACGTATATTGATGGTACATTTGGAAGAGGAGGGCATAGTAGTGCTATTTTAAGCAAGTTAGGTAGTAGAGGAAAGCTAATTGCTTTAGACAAAGATAGCGCGGCTATAAAGTATGGTAAAAAGATCTTCCAAGATGATAGTAGGATAGATTTTATAAATAGCAGCTTTACATCTATTGACCAGATATCTAAGGAAAGAAATCTGGTCAATAATGTAAATGGTATTCTGTTAGATCTGGGTGTTTCTAGCCCGCAATTAGACAATTCAGAAAGAGGTTTTAGTTTTAACAAAGATGGTCCATTAGATATGAGAATGGATCAGACTAAAGGATTTAAAGCATCTGAGTGGTTAAATAGAGCAAGTGAAAAAGAGATCGCAGATGTTATTTGGCAGTATGGTGAGGAGAGAGCTAGTAGACGCATTGCTGCGGCTATTGTGAGACAGCGTCAAAAGCAACCTTTTGCTAGAACATTAGAGTTATCAGAGATCTGTAAAAATATAATTAGAAAAAATAGTATTGGTAAGCATCCTGCTACTAAAGTTTTTCAGGCTATTCGTATATATATAAATGATGAGATCAATAGTTTAAAACAAGGTTTAAAATTAGCATTTGATGTTTTGGCTGTTGATGGTAGGTTAGTAGTGATAAGTTTTCATTCTCTTGAAGATAGAGAGGTTAAGAATTTTATGAAAACTAAATCTTCTGATTCTTTACCTAAAGACATTCCAATCTATCATAATGATATAGTTTTTGAAGCTAGAATGATAGGAAAAAAAATTAAACCTAATGACAGTGAGTTAAATAATAATAAAAGAGCGAGAAGTGCTGTGATGAGAGTACTGGAGAAAATTAAATGATAACTGCAATAGTTGGTTTTGAACCTAAATTTATTTTGTCGCAATTTATTGCTCGTATTGTTAATAAGGAATTTATTCTAATGTTAGTATTATTTATTGGGGTGATTGCTTCAGCACTTTCTTTAAGCTATCAGAGGCACTGGGGAAGAAATTTACATTCTAATTATCAGATGTTGGTGTCTGAGGCAAATAAATTGGAGATTGAATGGAGACAATTAATAGTTGAGTACCGTACTTGGAGTAATTCAAATAGAATAGCAAAAATTGCTAGAGAAAATTTAACTATGGATACGGCTAAGCTGAATGAAATCATTACGGTTTAAATTGTGCATTTACAAAATAGTTTTAATAAGTATAGATATCTAACAATAATATTTTTATTTTTTATAGGAATAAGTATCTTATTATGGAGATTAGTTTCTCTGACAATTATAGATAATGTCTTCCTCAAGAGCCAAGGATATGCTCGTAGTGTAAGAGTGCAATCTATTCCAGCATTTAGAGGGATGATAACTGATAGAAATGGAAATAGACTAGCAGTTAGTACTCCTGTATATGATATTTGGATTAACCCAGAAGAATTTAATAAAGATCATCATAGAATAATTAAATTATGTGAGATGCTTGATTTAGATAAGTATGAACTATTAAAAAAATTAAATTTACACTCCGATAAAAAATTTATTTATTTATCAAGGGGGGTAAATCCACATATAGCTGAAGAGATAAAACAACTAAAAATTAATGGGTGTTATCTAAAGCAGAAATTTAAAAGATATTACCCAGAAGGAGAAGTTACTTCTCATATAGTAGGTTTTAATAATATTGATGACGAAGGTCAGGAAGGAATTGAATTATTGTATAATGATTGGTTGAAAGGTATACCTGGGAAATTGAAAGTTAAAAAAAATAGATTAGGTGATGTTATTGAAGATTTAGGAGTAATTGAAGAACCTAAACCAGGTAAAGATTTACAATTAAGTATAGATTTACGTTTGCAGTACATTGCTCATAATGCTTTGAAAGAAGTTATAGAAGAACACAATATAACTTCTGGAAGTATAGTAATATTGAGTGCGAAGTCAGGTAATGTCTTAGCAATGGCTAATCAACCGACATATAATCCGAATAAGCGTGCTGATAAAAATATTGGCCAATTTAGAAATAGAGCTGTTACAGATTTATTCGAACCAGGTTCAGTTATGAAACCTTTTTTAGTAGCTGCAGCTCTAGATAGTGGTAAATTTACCGCTGAATCTGTTATTAATACTCATCCTGGCTGGATGATAATTAATGGTAAAACCATCAAAGATCTTGCCTACTATGGTAAAATTACTATAAGTGAGATTCTGGAAAAATCTAGTAATGTAGGGGTTATCAGGATGCTAAAAAATTTGGATCCTAAGCGATATCCTGAATTATTAAAGAAATCTGGGATAGGTGAGTTAACCTATGTTGGCTTTCCAGGTGAGCAAAGTGGTGTAGTACTAGGTCAAGATAATTTTAATCACACGTTAGCAGTTTTATCTATGGGATATAGTGTTTCAATGACGCCATTACAGTTAGCAAGAGCGTTTTCAATTTTTTTAGGTGATGGTAAATTACTAAGTGTTTCTCTCTTAAAGGATCATATATATTCTCCCGGTGTTTCTGTTATTACTCCTAAAAGTTCAAAAAAAATAAAAACCCTTCTTGAAATGGTTACTAAAAAAGGCACAGCAAGACGAGGAGCTGTCAAAGGATATCGGTTAGCCTCAAAAACTGGAACAGCAAGGATACTTGGTGAACATGGTTATATTCCTAATAGATGTGTTGGGTCTATTGTAGGGTTTGGGCCAGCTAGCGATCCACAAATAATAGTGGCTGTTGTACTCAATGATCCTAAAGCAGGTAAATATTATGGTGGGTTAGTAGCTGCTCCTGTATTTGCTAAAGTAATTTCTGAAAGCTTTAGAATATTAGAAATTCCTAAAGATGATATTTGATATGAATGATAAACAACCCCTTAATTTATTTTTCCCAGAAGCTAATATAGCTTCTGATTTTTATATTAATGGTTTTTCTTTAGATAGTAGAGGGATTAATAAAGGTGAGGCATTTATAGCATTAGAAGGAAGGAAGTATAATGGCACACAGTTTATCAATGAAGCTATTGCAAAAGGAGCTAACTGTGTATTAGTAGATAAAGAAATTAAAGAAATTTTTTCTGTGTCGATAATTAAAATAGATGATCTTAGAAATAAGTTGCCTCAAATAATTGCAGAGTTCTATCACCACCCATCAAAAAAGATGAATCTTATCGGAGTTACTGGCACAAATGGCAAATCTTCAATAGTCTATATGTTAAGCTACATCTTATCTGAGCTAGGGGAGAAAACAGCTCAAATTGGCACTTTAGGGTGTGGCTCTTGGAAAGATTTAGCAGAATGTTATTTAACTACACCTGATATTGTACAGTTACAGAAGAGTTTATCTAATTTATTAAAAGATAGTTATAAAACAGTTGCGCTAGAAGTATCTTCCATAGGTATAGAAGAAAGGCGTATAGGAATGATAGATTTTAATGTTGGCATATTTACGAATTTGACTACTGAACATCTAGACTATCATGGTAATATGAATGCTTATAAACAAGCTAAACAAAAATTATTTACTGACTATGAGCTCGATACAATAATAGTTAATACAGATGACAGTTTTGGAAAAGAGTTGAGCAAATTAAGATTAAAAGATACAAAAATAATAACCTATGGGTTGAAGGATGCAGATTTTTGTATAAATAAATTTAATAATTCATTAGAAGGTATGAGGTTAGAAGTTAAAACTCCAAAGTATAATTATAATGTTACCACAAATTTAATTGGTAATTTTAATATATATAATTTATTAGCCATATTAGCCTATCTTGAATATAAGGGATTTGATAGTAGATATTTTTTACGTTTGTTTAGTAAATTGCCCATTATCCCAGGTAGGATGCAGTTGATATCACCACAAGAAGGTGTTCGAGTATTTGTAGATTTTGCTCATACTCCAGATGCAATTGCTAATTCTCTGATTACTTTAAAAAAACTCACTACTGGCAAATTAGTTTGTGTTTTTGGTTGCGGGGGTAATCGCGATAGAGTTAAAAGATCTTTGATGGGAGAAGTTGTAGATAAACTGGCTGATGTAATTTATATTACTGATGACAATCCACGTGATGAAGATCCTAAAATAATTGTAAATGATATATTAAGTGGTATGATTAACAAAGGTAAAGTTAGGGTTGTTCATGATAGAGCCGAAGCCATATTTCAAGCAATTTCATCTGCATCTTCTGATGATATTGTGTTAGTTGCTGGAAAAGGTCATGAGAATTATCAAATTTACGGTAATACTCGGAAAAATTTTAACGATGCAAGTGAAGTAAGAAAAGTATTACATAAATTATAATTTATTCTGGAGTAATAATGTTATTATGGTTAACTGAATTTTTGCAACAGTACTATTCTGGATTTAGAGTATTTAATTATTTAACTTTTAGAGCTATTTTAGCTATTTTAACTTCTTTAATAATCTCATTCGTTATTTGGCCATTTATTTTAAAACTATTAGTAAAATTAAATCTTAATCAAACTATTAGAAAATCTGGGCCAGAGAGTCACTATAATAAATCTGGAACTCCTACTATGGGAGGAGGATTATTAATTATCGGAGTAGTTTTAGGCACCTTAATGTGGGCGAAATTATCAAATGTGTATATTTGGATAGTAATATCAGTTACTATAGCCTACGGGATAATAGGATTTATTGATGACTATCTTAAAATAAAATTTTCTAGCAGTACTGGGTTATCAGCGAGGTATAAATTTATATCTCAATCCATCGTTGCTATAATTGTGGGCATTTATATTTATAAATTACCTCAATATCAAAATCACCTATATCTTCTCTTACCATATTTAAAGTATTCTACTATTCACCTGGGAATGTTGTTTGTAGTTTTAACTTGGTTAGTTATAGTTGGTTCTAGTAATGCTGTGAATTTGACTGATGGATTAGATGGATTAGCTATTATGCCATCAGTATTAGTGATAGGGGCTCTAGGTATTTTTGCTTATGCCTCAGGTAATATAGCTTTTGCAAACTATTTATCTCTACCTTATTTAAAAGGAATTGGAGAATTACTGATATTTTGTACAGCCTTTGTGGGAGCTGGCTTGGGTTTTTTGTGGTTTAATACATACCCTGCTCAAGTATTTATGGGAGATATTGGCGCTTTAAGTATTGGTTCTGCAATGGGAACAGTTGCGGTATTAGTAAGGCAGGAACTAATATTGTTTATTATGGGAGGATTATTTGTGCTAGAAACAGTTTCTGTAATTATGCAAGTAATCAGCTTTAAAATGACAGGTAAAAGATTATTTAAAATGGCCCCGATACATCACCATTTTGAACTTAAGGGGTGGCCAGAGCCTAAAATTATAGTTAGGTTTTGGATTATATCTGTTATATTAGTTCTGAGTCGTAGTTTGTGTTTTATTTTGAATTTGGAGCTTCTCTCCTTCTCGCGGTCCTAGGAGAGTTGTTGTGTTGTCGGTATCGCTATCTGATTTACGTCGGCAGAAGATTAATCGGATCCGAATCCTCAATGGATCTAAATTTCAAACTGTTTC
>JABSQI010000105.1 GCA_013215905.1 Legionellales bacterium
AAAATAACGGCAAAGCTCCAATTTAATAAAATACTATACTCCATAAATATCTATATATGTAAAAACATAAAAGTATACTAACTTATTATATATATCTTGTACATGAGTTTTAATATGTATTAAAAACTAAGATTTGATTAATATTATACATTTTGATAGACATTTATTATAAATTTTTGAAGTATTTGTATTGATCTGACATTTATCATTTTACACATTATAATAATCAACAATTATTAATTAGGTTATTATAACTTATTATTTTTCATGATTCTGGAGGTATTTGAATGTTTAATTTAATAAAAAACTTTTTCTGCAAAATTTTTTCCCAATCAAAATCCAATAATACACTCTACGTTGGCAACCTTATCTATTCTGCAACAAAATCTGACTTACAGAACGCATTTTCAAAATTTGGGGATATTGAAAATACAAGAATTATTAGAGATAATCGCACAAGAAAATCTAAAGGTTATGGCTTTGTTACATATAAATCTTCTAAGTGTGCTATTTCTGCTTTATGTATGGAAGGAAAGTCAATTAAAGGTAGACCTGTTAGGGTTAGGTTAGCTAATTCAAAATCATCGGATAGATAAAATCCATTTTATAATAAACCCAAAGATAATTTTCCAGCTTCAGAAACTTTGTCAGATGACCAAGGAGGATCAAATACTAGCTCGATTTCTACTTTCAAAACATTTTTTAGCGATTGTAACCGCATTTTGATATCGTCAATAATAACTGGTCCCATTGCACAAGCTGGCGCAGTTAAAGTCATCTCTATATAAACAAAACTACCAAATCCCTCTAAATTATTTTCTATACGGCAATCATAAATCAAACCAAGCTCAACTATATTAACAGGGATCTCAGGATCATAACACTTCCTCAACTCATTCCACACATCATCTGAACTAATAAAGCCATCCGGCGTCACTCCAACATCCGCCTTCTTTATCTTTCTACATGGGGGAAGTTTAATGCCGAGGGAATCAGCATCATCACCATTTATTCTTACTAAATTTCCATCTACGACAACGGTAAAGTTCCCACCAAGCACCTGTTGGACATTTACTATTGTACCAACAGGTAGAACTATTTTCTCAGCTGAAGGAATTCGAATAGCCTTACAGTCACGTAATAATTGTATTGGCTGTCCAGGTCTTAATTTAGGCATTTCTCAATACTATTCCAGATTAATTAACTACATCTATATCAAAATTTATTAACATATTAGTATTTTTTATCGATCTAGGCAATCAAATAATGTTAAGATCGGCCGATGAATAAGTGGTCAAACCAAAACAACACTAGTCTATTATTATTTTCTATCTTAGGCATACTAATAGGTATTTTTGATATACCTATTGTAATAGATATCTGCCAACTTGTAACTGAAATATTTATAAAAATATTTAAATTAATAAGCATGCCAATTCTATTTTTATCTATTATCTGTTGTTTTTCAAAAATTGAAAATATTCAAGATTTCAAAAAAATTGGCAAAAAAACAGTATCTTACACTCTATTCACTACTACAATTGCCTCATGCATTGCTTTAGGAGCATATATTACAATATCACCGGCTAATTTAATTCCAGCGAATAATTTAAGTAATCCTGTAACTCAATATAGTTTCGAATACTCAAAATATTTATTAAATACCATTCCAAACAATATATTTGCACCTTTTATCGAGTACAACCTTCTAGCTGTTTTACTCATGGCTATATTGATTGGTTCTGCAATATATAAATTACCATCTGAGGAGAAAACCTTCTTTCAAAAATGTACTAATGGCTTATTTGCTTTATTTATGAAAATAACAGAGTTCGTTATTTTCTTGCTACCAATTGCTATTATTGCTTTTATTGCAACAATGATAAAAAGTATTTCTTCAAACTCCAATATAACTATACTGGTCCTTTATTTAGTTTGCATAGTTCTAGCCAATCTTATTCAAGGTATAATTGTCCTACCCACGATTCTATATATCAAAAAAATCTCTCCCATGAAAGTTTATAGATCCACAAAACCTGCTATAGCACTTGCCTTTTTTACCAAATCATCCACTTCAGCATTACCAGCTTCTATAAGTTATTCTATTAATAAACTAAAAATAAATCCTCAAATTGCAAGATTTACACTGCCACTTTGTACCACTATCAATATGAATGCATGCGCAGCTTTTATACTGATCACAATACTATTTGCTCTTGAAAGTAATGGGATAATTCTAAGCTGTAATATGATCTTAGGAGTATTTTTATTTTCAATATTCGCTGCAATAGGCAATGCAAGTGTCCCCATGGGATGTTACTTTATGGCAACTAGCTTTTTGGTATCTATGAAAATACCTCTAGACATTATGACAATAATTTTACCATTTTATATTGTCCTGGATATGCTTGAAACAGCTATAAATGTTTGGTCAGACATTTGTATCGCTAGCATAGTCAACAAAGAAACCAAATTATCTAGTATTGAAATCTCTCGAAGCTTAACTTAACTCTATTCTTTCTAAGATATTTTACCTATAAAGAAATCCATAGACCTATCTTCTTTAACATTATATCTCTTTAAGATACTTTGATTACGTTTTTTAGAGAAAGCATAATCAATTACTACGATACTGCTATCAAACAACTTTATTTCAAGATACTTATTTTTTGAGGTTTCTACAACCTGAATTAAATGCTGCAAATCAGATATTTCAACTCCATTTACAGATACAACAACTGCATCTCGAATATACTGATAACCCAAATTAGAAATATCTGGCAAAACTCTAGTTAGAACTACAATTTCTTTTCGATGTTCACTTATTTCACCTTGTTTGTAATAATAAGTCAAAAGTGGTGGAGCACTAATAGCCCATTTATCCGGTCCAAAAGATTGTATATAGTTCGCCGATAATGGCTGAAATATAAATCCACTAAAAATATAATAAGTTGGAGACTTACCGTATTGAATATCTTTTACGATATTATCTAAGTTATTCTTATCCTCAAGCTTAACTTTAAGATCTACTTCGCCCCCTTTTCTCAAAACTTTAAAATCCAATATATCGCCCACAAATGCCCTAGATATTAAATAATCGGCTCGTACTCTTTGGTTTTCTTTCAATAAAATTGTGCCATTATTGCTAATATTGCTTTTATTAATCGATAAAATAATATCTTCTTCTTTTAGTACTGACTGTTTCTTCAAGCCTCTATTAAGTTTACTTATTAATATACCTGAATGGTTTGCACCCATTTTAAATTTTTCTCGAATAGAAGGGTTTTCCATAATCTGAACTCTTATCCCAATAGCAGGAAAGCCCTTATATGGTTTTTCTTTTGCGCCTTGAAGAAAATGTTTTAAAACCTGAATAGGGACCATATACCCTATATTCTGCCCGAATGTATAGCCTTGTGTTGCAACTCCTATTACTTTACCATTTTTCCCAATAACAGGACCTCCACTATTTCCAGGATTTATAGCCGCATCAATTTGTGATAATAATAGTTGCTGACCACTATGAGCATATTCTTGTACTTCGATTCTAGAGACAACCCCTTGAGTTAAAGAAACTTCATCTCCTCCTACTGGAAATCCATATACATTTACTGTTTCTCCAATATCTAATGAATCACCTATATGTAAAGGCAAAGATCCTTCCATAAATTTATTATCATTAATAGATAATAAAGCTAAATCACAATCATGATCTACTAGTTTAACATCTGCTTGATAAGGAGTTATATCATCTGCTCTTCTAACTTCAATATACACAGCATCCGAAACAATATGGGCATTAGTCAAGATAACATTATTACTAATGATAAAGCCTGTCCCTGTTTTCTCAAATTGCTGTGGTGATAACCAGGGTGATCTATAGTTATATGCATTACTAGTTGTATTTATCCTAACTAATGACTTATTTATATTCTCTTTATTAGCAAAACATAAACTCGCAAAAAAACAAATAGAGAAAAGAAATAGATTAATACGCATATTCATTCTAATAACCAATAATTAGTAGTTTGTACAACAGCAATCTTTATTTTAGTTGCAAACTGTAAGCACATTCTACATAAAATAAACAACAACTCAAAGATTTAATTTATCCTACTAATAAAATCTCATTAATATTAGTTCTGCTGTCAAAAAATCTTCTATACGATTAAGCAGATAATATAAATTAGCAATACATTTTGAAAAATCTTATTCTAACAAAAGATTACGACTAAGTTGCTACAATATATTTCACTATTTATGCAAGACTTTTTAATGATGCTTTCCACGGGTAATTCTATTAGCTTGTTTACCCTCATTACCAAGACTTTCGATAAATTGTACCTCTGTTCCAATTTCAAGTTTCTCAAAGGAAGGATTTACAACATTTGCTGCTGAAAAATAATATTCTTCACCATTTCTCTCAATAAACCCAAATTTTTCATCAGGAAAGAGTTTAATAACCTTACCTAAAAGAGCTTGCGCTTGATCATGAGTTTTGACATCCCCTCTTTGCTTGTCTGTAAAACTATTGAGTTGTCTCCTAATAGCGTTAAAAGCATCCCTTACCGCAACATAGACATCCTCATCTACAGAGTGGTTTACTGCCAATTCTGTACCAGGTACGGTTATGTCTATACGAGCATTATACAATTTTCCTTGATGTTTATGTTTCTGAGATTGATCAATTACAATACTGCACTGAATTATTTTATTGCAGTAAGAGTATAATTTATCAGCTTTTTTAATAATATAAGCTTCTAGAGCTTCTGAATGAGGAACATCACGAATTGTAATTCTTGGAACAAAAGCCATATACACCTCCCGACTTAATAATTTTCCTATATTAATTATACCTTGTTTAGTATATTATATTAAGCATATAAACAATACTATTTAATCTCGTCATTAACTGTTTATAAATAAAATTAGATATTTATTAAACTATAATTCTCAGTAAAAACATAATGCACAAAAAAAATCCCCTGTTAAAAAAAATATCAATCGAAAAACTTGTTAGAAGCAAGTTTCAACCACGAACTCATTTTTGTGAAGAGGCAATTGAAGAACTTGCTAAATCGATAAAACAAAATGGAATATTACAACCTATAGTAGTAAGACCTACTGTAGAAGACTCAACCTACGAAATAATTGCAGGAGAAAGAAGGTGGAGAGCCGCCCAAAAAATTGGATTATCAAAAATTGATTGTTTAATAAATTCCTATACTGACCAACAGGCAGCGGCAGCAGCAGCTATTGAAAATTTAAATAGAGCTGATCTTAATCCTATCGAGGAAGCATACGCATACCAGAGGCTAATACAGCAATTCGATATTAGCCATGAAGAAGTAGCCGCAACAATGGGGAAATCAAGAACTAAAATTACTAACAGCTTAAGATTATTATCTTTAGATAAAAAAGTAACTGAAATGATTATTGAAGGATTAATATCGGAAAGCCATGGAAAAATAATAGCAGGTGTAGAAAAAAGACAGCAATTTAAAATTGCTTCCAAATGTATAACGAAAAATTTAAGTGTTAGACAACTAGAAAACCTAACTAAAAAAGTCCCAATAAATAAAAAAAGTTCCTGTAAAAATATTGAAATTACTAGTCTAGAAAATAAACTTTCTGAGTATATTGGCTCTCCAACAGAAATTACATATAATGATGGGCAAGGAAATATAAAAATCTTTTTTCAAAATCTAGATATACTCGATGGTATTTTAGAGAAAATAAAATTCATAGATACATAAATTTCGTTACGCCACAGTGGAGAAATTTCATATTATTTCCTAATCCCTTAGTAAAATTACCAATTTTAATTTTTCTACCATATACAACCATGATGATAGATAATTATTGCATACTTATTTATTGGTTTAATCAAAAACCAGCACGATATTATCTCATAAAGCATAAATATTATGCTTTAAATTAATATATTAACCAATTATTAGGATATATATGGATTGTCCCCATTGTGAATCAAATAATATTTATAAATGCTCAACTAGGTTATAAGCAGTATCTTTGTCAGTCATTAAGTATGTCATTTCTCTTGTTGTTTAAAACTATCAGCAAAAAAATCTGGGCTATTTGCTGCTTCCTCTAGAGCTTTTTTTGTAAATATATTTATGGACATATTATTTTCTTTAGCAGCAACGGCTATTTTCCTATGCAATTATTGCCCTACCCTAATATTATAATTTCCCTTAAATGGAATTTCAGGCTTAACATTTCTTTCTCTACACAACTCAATATAATCATAAACAGCCTATTGAAATGCTTCTTTAATCCTGCTTTGCTGCACAAAAATACCTAGAGAGCATGTTAGGGATGATGCTGGGCATAGCTCTAGTGCAATT
>JABSQI010000106.1 GCA_013215905.1 Legionellales bacterium
AAATTTTTGTTAATTGAATTTTCAATCTGTTCAAATTACAATTTTTGAAACTATTATTACTGATATAATATTTTTTAGAAAACCAAAATTTTTTGTAGATTTGACATATACCCTACCATAGTATAGTATATATTTGCTAGTAACAATAATACGGGAATACCATGAATAAAAATATATCTAAACAATACCCTGACCATAAAAAACATATATCTCATATAAATCGCATAAAAGGACAAATTGAAGGAATAGCAAATATGATAGAAGAACAACGCTATTGCTATGATATTTTAATACAATTAAGTGCTGTTCGTTCTTCTATTCGCTCAATTGAACTAAAAATATTAGATAAACATATTGCATGCTGTGTTTCTGATGCATTCAAAAAAGCTGATAGCAAAAATCAGCAAGAAAAAATCATGGAAATATGTAATTTAATTAGAAAATTAAAATAAATTTGGTGCGAATAATGACTTATGGAAAAACAAATTGGTTAAATATAATAGCTGGTTTTATAACAGTTGCTATAGTAGGTGTTGGATTATCTCTTAGTATGCCTCTTCTCAGTATGTTATTTGAGTTACGTAATATCCAAAGTTCTTTAATAGGATTGCATGCTACTATTTCAAGTGCTGGAGCAATAGCTATTGCTCCAATGGTTACACCACTAGCGAAAAAGCTTGGGTTTTCTAAGTTACTGATATTTGCTATATCAACATCAGCAATATGTTTATTAAGCTTTTTCTGGATTAATAATTTTTGGCTAATGATACCTACTAGATTTATCTTTCATTCAGCTATTACTATAGTAATTATTTTAAGTGAATTTTGGATTAATATAGAAGCTCCTGAATCTAAAAGAGGTTTAATATTAGGAGCATATGCCACAATCATGAGCATGGGGTTTATGATAGGCCCTATTATTTTACGACTATCTAATATTGAAAGTATTATTCCTTTTATGTCTGGAGCAATTATAATTTCTTTATCATTGCTTCCAGTTTTGTTATGTAATAACAATGTCCCTAAAATATTACCAGAGGAAGAATCTACATCATTTAGAAAATTCTTTAATCTAGCTCCTTTAGCTATTTTAGGAGTATTTATATTTGCAATATCTGAAAGCGGAATTTTATCAATGTTTTCAGTATACACATTCAAAATAGGTTATAGTATTGATGAATTATCAATATTTTTAATCGCAATGGGAATAGGAAATATTATTTTTCAGTTACCAATTGGTTTCTGTATTGATAGTATAGATAAGAACAAATTATTTTTAGTGTTTGCATTGTTTGGAACATTGGGAGCTTCTATTATTCCTTTTGTTGTGCCATATAAGCTTATATTAATAATAATAATGTTCTTATGGGGTGGTATTATGCCTGGATTATATACATTAGGGTTAGCCAGTATTGGGTCACAATTTAAGGGACAAGAATTAGCAGCGGCTAATTCCGCATTTATTATGATGTTTTCAATAGGAATGCTTTTAGGTCCATTAGTTGTTGGTAGTGGCATGGATGTTTGGAAGCCTCATGGAGCAATCGGAAGTCTTGCTTTATTATTTGGAGTATTTACTATGTCGATAGTAATTAAATTAAGTAGAAATAAATCTAATCTTATAAAGAGTACCATATTATGGTAATAGATAATCATTTATTAAGAACAGCTTATAAAGTAACATTTCACTGTATGTTAGGATGTGTTATTGGAGAATTTATAGGCTTATCAGTAGGAGTATCATTTTCTTGGACACCCCTAATGATTACTATATCATCAACATTCAATGCATTTATTTGTGGGATATTATTAGCTATTATTCCTATAATGCGTAAACATCACATATCGTATATCTGTGCAATTAAAATTGTTTGGTTTGGAGAAGCTATATCAATATCTGTCATGGAAATAACCATGAATGGAGTAGATTATTATATGGGGGGTATGAATGTTTCATCAGTTATTAATGTAGTATTTTGGAATAGTTTAATTATGGCAATAATATCCGGGTATTTTACAGTACTTCCAATAAACTATTGGTTATTAAAAAAACATTTCAAAAAATGTCATGCTTAGTAATTCAAGGTAGAATTATTACAATATCAGGCTTTGTTATTTTTTAATCCATGAGATATTAGACTGCAAGCCCTGATTAATATAATAATCCAACTGTTCTTTTGAGATTATCTCTTTATTATTAAGCCAATGTTTATACCAATCAATAGTAAGTTCAATTCCTCTGTCAGTTCCCAAAACCGGTAACCATTCTAATTCTACATTAGCTTTCGTACAGTCCAATTGTAATAAATTAGCTTCGTGTAACTCAGTATCAATCTTACTATTCCAAGTTATTTCTGCCCAATGCTGCTTAAATAATTTTAATAGACACTCAACTGATAAATTTCCTTCAGACCCAGGCCCAAAGTTCCAAGCTTGGGCAAATTCTTGTTTAGACTCAAGTAATTTGCTACCTAAAAGTAGATATCCTGAAAGAGGTTCCAATACATGCTGCCAAGGTCTTGTTGCTTTTGGAGAACGTATTTCTAATAATTTGTTGTTTTTCATAGCACGTACTAAATCAGGAATTAATCTATTTTCAGACCAATCTCCTCCTCCTATTACGTTACCGGAACGACATGTTGCTAATAGTACTCCTCTGTTACTAATAGCAAAAAAAGATTTTCTATAGCTTGCAGCAAGAATCTCTGTGGCAGCTTTAGAAGCACTATATGGATCATGCCCTCCTAATCTATCGTTTTCTCTATATCCCCAAAGCCATTCTTTATTTTCATAACATTTATCTGTTGTAATAACTACAACAGAGCTTACACTGTTAGTTTGGCAACATGCTTCTAGGACATTAGCAGTTCCCATAACATTTGTCCCCCAGGTTTCTAGCGGATTATAATAACTATGTCTAACCAAAGACTGGGCGGCTAAATGAAAAACTATATCTGGCCTAAATTCTTGAATAGCTTTGATTAGTTTGTCTGAATCTCTGATATCAATATACTTTTCTTTAATATCAAGTTTAAGAGAAACCCAATGATTGAGGTTACCTTCAGGAGGTAAAGATATCCCAAAAACCTCAGCTCCTAATTCTTTTAACCATAGAGCCATCCAACTCCCCTTAAAGCCGGTATGACCTGTTAGAAGTACTTTCTTTCCTCTATAGATATTATTAAATTGATCCATTACCAAATTTTCCAGGGAGCACTTTTGGTTGTCCATAATTTTTCAAGGTGATTTTTCTCTCTGAGTGTATCCATAGCCTGCCAAAAACCACGATGTTTATAAACTGATAGCTGTCCATCAGATGCTAATCTTTGAAGAGGTTCTTTCTCCCAAATACAATCATCATCCCCAAGATAGTCAAAAACACCCTGTTCTAATACGAAGAACCCACCATTAATCCATGATCCGTCTCCAGCAGGCTTTTCATGAAAAAGTCTGACAAGATGATTTTCTATCTGCAGAGAACCAAACCGTCCTGGTGGCTGTATAGCTGTAACAGTTGATAATTTTCCTGATTTTTTATGTTGCTCTATTAATTCAGTAATATTAATGTTAGCAACGCCGTCACCATAGGTGAAGCAAAATGGTTCACCATCATCTAAATAGCAGGATACCTTTTTCAATCTACCACCTGTCATAGTATATTCACCCGTATCGACTAATGTTACTTTCCAAGGTTCTGTATACTTTTTATGGATCTGCATTTCATTTTCTTGCATACAGAATGTTATATCTGACATATGCAAAAAATAGTTAGAAAAATATTCTTTAATCTGGTAGCCTTTGTATCCAAGACAAATTATAAAATCATTGAGTCCATAATGGGAATATATCTTCATTATGTGCCACAATATAGGCTTCCCTCCTATTTCAATCATTGGTTTTGGCGTTAAATGTGACTCTTCACTAATTCGAGTACCTAAACCACCTGCTAGAATAACTACTTTCATATAATATAATCCTTAATAGCCTAGTTATAAAAACATACTAAATTTGACCAATTTTAATGTATTTTGCGTCTATTATCAATGTTTTTACCAAGGAATAAATACTCGTCCATTATTATCAGATTTTAGTCAATTTTAGGATGATTACTTATCTTTTACATGGATTATTAATATAAAGAATAAGTTAATTCATCTTACCATTCAGGAATATTAGTTTTTCACCTTTTGAAGACAAAATATATAAATATGTGCAACACAGGGGGATTAATAAAATATAGATCGGCTAACATTCTGAATTAATAGTTTTCGCTGCTGGAGAATTTCTATTCTTGTATGCTCACAATCACAATATAACAATTCATTTTTGCCTATTATTCATATAATAGCAGCGTAAACAAGTAGTGAACATAATTGCTTAATACCAAGTATTAGTTTCTATTTGTTTTTGTAAGCTAACAAAGGATGTGAAACAAGAAGATGACAAATAACCGATTGAAATTCTTCAGAATGTGGAGTAACTCTATCTTCATTTAGATTTGGGATTAAGATACAAATATCTGCAACTTGCATAGTATACCCATCATCTCTACCAACTATTCCAACTATTTTGCTTTGGTATTTTTTTGCAAGCTGTAGTGCCTTAACCAAATTGGGACTGATATTATTATCTAAATTACCTCCTCCAACAGAGAGAATGAAAAGCATGTCTTGTGAGTTAAAATTGCTTACTTCTAAATAATCTTTAAACACACTATCCCAACCATTATCATTAGTACGAGCAGTCAGCTCAGCTACATTATCAGTTGGAGTATATGCATCTATTCCTGTTATTTTGCGAAAATCGTTTACAGCATGTGAACAATTAGCAGCAGAGCCTCCAACGCCCAATAAAAATAACTTCCCTTTCTGTTCTCTTAGTTTAACAAGCAAATTCACCATTTCCTCTAACTTAGTAGCATCTAGTTTTTGAGTAATTTCTGATACTTCATGCAAGTATTTTTCAATATAATTCATCTTTACTTTCTATTATTTAAATAATTAATAAAATCTTTAATCCCGGAATGAGAACCTATTTCATAGAATCTCGAAGTTACTTCATAGTGTATTAATTGTTTTTCAGCAATTAAATGGTTGAATATGTTTGACAAACTCCTTTTAACATTTTCTTTTGCCCCATCTAATACTTTTTTTCAAAACACATCATACCATAATCTATATACGAAGAGTCGATTGCTGATTTATTGTATGATACAATTCTATTATTTTCAAATTTAATATTGCTTTTCCCCCACTTATTTTCATTTTTCAATATAGTCAATAAACCTTTTGATTTTTTACTTAAAAAATATTTAAATATTGCTTGATAATCACATAATAAGTAGGAGTCACCATAGGTTACCATAAAATTATCTGGTAATAGGTTTTTTGCTTTAACTAATGCTCCAGCTGTCCCTAACAAATTTTCTCCATCATAACTAAAGTATATTTTTACCTTACCTTTGTAACCATCCCTAATATGTTGTTCAATCATTTTGCCAAGATGACCGCAACATATAATTACTTTGGTAATTCCATTTTTCTCAAATAATTCCAATTGATAATCTATAAATGGTAAACTATTTATGTTAACTAGTGCTTTAGGAATATTTTCAGTTAAAGGACGGATCCTAGTTCCAAGCCCTCCACATAATAATACTAAAGTAATATCTTTCATTTTTCTATTATTGTAGTTCCATTATTATCAAATGAAAAATTTAGTTCTTTTAGTCCTAAATTATTCATTAAATTTCTTAATTTTTTATTATCTGTTGTATAAAACATCAAAAATCCACCACCTCCAGCGCCTATTAATTTCCCACCAAGAGCACCGTTATTCATAGCTTTTTTATAAACGTTATTAATTATTTCATTTGACATGCTTGGTGATCTTGATAATTTATTCTGCCAATGCGTATTCATTAGCTTAGCGAAGAAAATATAGTCTTCTTTTTGTAGTGCCTCTATACATTGATAACCAATTTTCTTTGTAGTATGTAAGTTTTCTAACATTTCTGCATTGCTTTCTATTGAATGTTTTACTTGAACTTGCAATATATTACTAGCTTCACGAGTTATACCAGTGAAAAAAATTAATAAATTATTATCTAAGAATTTTAAGGTATCGGGAAGCAGATCTAATTTTTGAATTTCAACATCATGGTTTTTATGAAAGATAAAACTATTAATACCACCAATAGCAGAAATATATGGATCCTGTTTACCAACAAAATATCCGAGTTTATTAATTTCAATATCACATGCAATCCTAGCCAATTCAGCACGATCAATTTCTTTACCATAATGGGAATATAGAGCAGCAAGTAAAGATACTGTAAAGCTACCAGAAGAGCCTAAACCTGT
>JABSQI010000107.1 GCA_013215905.1 Legionellales bacterium
TTTTTGTTGCAAAAAGGTTTAAATATAATCTAAAAAAGTCCTAATTACTAAATATTATATATTTCTTTTACTTACAGTTATTTTCGAATAATTTCTAGATGAGATGTTAAAAAAATTTATAAATTATTTTATCCTTTTCGTATTAATGTATAATGAGTAATTTGAAATATTAAGCTAGAGGTGTAAGGCATGAGCGAACAAAAAAATAAAGCACTAGAGGCTGCGCTTGGACAAATTGATAGACAGTTTGGTAAAGGTTCCGTAATGCGACTAGGGGCAGTTGGGGCTGATAAAGATATAGAAGCAATATCTACAGGTTCTTTTGGATTGGATGTGGCGCTTGGTATTGGTGGTTTGCCCAAAGGTCGTATAGTAGAGATTTATGGACCGGAGTCTTCTGGAAAAACTACTCTAACATTACAGGTTATTGCTGAAGCCCAGAAAACTGGTGGGACAGCGGCATTTATTGATGCGGAACACGCTCTTGATCCTATTTATGCTGAAAAATTAGGTGTTAATATTGATAGTTTATTAATTTCACAACCGGATAATGGAGAGCAGGCGCTGGAAATAGCCGATATGCTGGTACGATCTGGAGGTGTTGATGTATTGATTGTAGATTCTGTTGCTGCGCTTACTCCAAAAGCAGAAATTGATGGTGAGATGGGTGATCATCACGTTGGCTTACAAGCAAGATTAATGTCACAAGCTTTAAGAAAACTTACTGCTAATATAAAAAGAACTAATACGTTAGTTATATTTGTAAATCAAATTAGAATGAAGATAGGTATTATGTTTGGCAACCCCGAGACAACAACAGGTGGGAATGCTCTGAAATTCTATTCTTCAGTTAGGCTTGATATAAGAAGAACAGGAGCAATTAAAAAAGGAGATGAGGTAATCGGTAGTGAAACGAAGGTTAAAGTTGTGAAAAATAAGGTTGCTCCTCCTTTCAAGCAAACTAACTTTGATATTTACTATGGTGAAGGGATTTCAAAGACTGGTGAAATTCTGGGTCTTGCGGTTGATGCAAAATTAGTTGATAAATCTGGTGCATGGTACAGTTATCAGGGAGATAGGATAGGTCAAGGTAAAGAAAACGCAAAGAATTATCTTAATGATCATCCTGAAATCTTAGAAGTCTTAGAAAATTCCTTACGAGAGAAGTTGCTACCAAAGTCAGAAAATGATTCTGCTAGTATAGAAGAGACTGCTTAGATTGGATGTCTAATAAGAATGATATATATCAGAAATCTCTGGAGCTACTGGCTAATCGAGAGCACAGTGCTTTTGAGCTATCAGATAAACTGTCTAAAAAATTTTCTAATAGCTCAAATGAAATTAAAGAAGTTATCTGTGAATTAATAGGGCGTGATTATTTGAGTGATGAGAGATTTTGCTATTCTGTAATAAATTATCGAGCAAATAGGGGGTATGGTCCTATATGGATTACTGCTTATCTAAAGACTAAAGGCGTTGAAAAAGATATTATCGACAAAGTGCTTGATGAAATGGATATGAATTGGGACAAAGTTATTTTATCTTTGCACCAGAAAAAATTTGGAACAGATAATTTAACAGACTATCCTAGTAAAGCCAAAGCAAAGTCATTTCTACAATCTAGAGGTTTTTCCATGAGTCAAATATATGATTTGTACAGAGCGGATTAAAATTTTATATGAAAGCTAATGATATTAGAACTAAATTTTTAGAATACTTTGAAAAGAATGGTCATAAAAAAATTCCATCTTCTTCTTTGATCCCAAAAGATGATAGTACGCTACTTTTTACAAACGCTGGGATGGTACAGTTCAAGCAATATTTTTTAGGGATAGATAATCCATCATATACTCGAGTGGCAAGTTCACAGTGCTGTATTAGAGCTGGAGGAAAACATAATGATCTAGAGAATGTTGGCTATACCAAAAGACATCATACTTTTTTTGAAATGCTTGGAAATTTTAGTTTTGGTGATTATTTTAAGAAAGATGCGATTAAGTATGCTTGGGAATTTATTACTAGGGAATTAAAGATCCCAGAAAATAAGTTGTGGATAACAGTATATAAAGATGATCAAGAAACATCAGATATTTGGTTGAATGATATAGGAATTGATCCAAAGAGACTGAGCTATTGTGGTGAAAAAGATAATTTTTGGTCTATGGGACTGACTGGTCCTTGTGGTCCATGTACAGAAATATTTTATGATCACGGAGAAAGTGTTCCTGGGGGGCCACCAGGCAGTGCTGATGAAGATGGTGATAGATATGTAGAAATTTGGAATATAGTTTTTATGGAATTTGAGAGATTAGAAGATGGTGAATTAAAATCTCTACCTATGAAGTCTGTTGATACTGGAATGGGTCTAGAAAGAGTTAGTGCTGTTATGCAAGGTGTTAATGATAATTATGAAATAGACTTATTCAGATCTCTGATCCAAGAATTTAAAAAAAAGTTGCAAGTAAAAATAGATAATCCAGTCGCTTTAAAGGTTATTGCAGATCATATTCGCTCAATAGTATTTTTAATAGCAGAGGGGGTGTTGCCTAGCAATGATGGAAGAGGGTATGTTCTTAGAAGAATTATTCGTAGAGCAATACGATATGGAACTAAACTTGGTTTAGAAGGAGAATTTGTTTATAAATTAGTTGGTGCTTTAGTAAGTGAGATGGGTGAACATTATCCTACTATTATCGAGAAACAAAAATTTATTGAAAAAACAATTGCAGTTGAAGAAAAACAGTTTGGTAAAACTTTATATACAGGTTTAAAAATCTTAGAAAAAGATATAGCAAGTCTCAAGGATAATTTAATTCCTGGAGATTTAATATTTAAGATGTATGATACATATGGTTTCCCGTTAGATTTGTTGCAAGATATAGCTAAAGAAAAAAAATTGGATTTAGATCTATCTGGTTATGAACAAAATATGGAAAATCAAAGAAATTTAGCTAGAAATTCTAGTAATTTTCAAGAACGTCAAAAGAGCATTGAAATCTCAGATCAAATATCTTCTGAATTTACTGGCTATAAAAACACAAAAGAACAGTCGAAAATAATTTCATTACTCCAAGACGAACAAGAAGTTGATGAAGTAGAGAATGGTAGTAATGAATTAATAGGGATGATATTAGATAAAACTCCTTTTTATGCGGAATCTGGAGGTCAAATTGGTGATGCTGGAGTAATAAAAGGAGATAATTTTAGATTTGAGGTTACTGATACTCAGAAAATAAAAGATGCAATTATTCATTATGGTAAATTAGTAGAAGGCAATATAAATATAGATGATATTGGATATGCTGAAATTGATAAAGATAGAAGATTATCAATTAAAAATAATCATACAGCTACACATTTATTACATGCAGCCCTAAAGGAAATTTTAGGCACGCATGCAGAGCAAAAGGGTTCAATTGTTACTGCAGATAAACTAAGATTTGATTTTATGCATAATACCCCCTTAACACCTGAACAAATAATTGAGGTTGAGGAGTTAGTCAATCATTATATTAGAGCAAATATTCAAGTTAGCACAGATGTTCAATCATATAATGATGCTGTTGACTCTGGTGCTGTTGCCTTATTTGGTGAGAAATATCAAGATTCAGTTAGAGTAGTCTCTGTAGCTGATTTTTCCAAAGAATTATGTGGAGGAACACATGTAACTAGAACAGGAGATATAGGGATATTTAAAATTATTAGTGAATATTCAATTGCAACAGGTGTTAGAAGAATAGATGCTTTTACCGGTATAAAAGCTTTGAATAATTTCCAACTATCATTTAATAGATTATCTCAATTGGCAAATATGTTAAATGTTAGTGAAGATGAACTTCTTGTGAAAGCAAAACAATTACTTGATGATAATAAAAAATATCGCAAAAATATTGATAGGCAACGTACAGGAGATGTGCTAGCGAAATATAAGGATCTCAGTGGCGAAAAAATTAAAGATCAAAATGGTAAAAAGGTAATGGTCTTAGTCAAAGATGTTGATGATGTTGATAGTAGGAGCTTAAAAAATTTAGTTGATGATTTATTAAATGTTCATACGCAATTAGGAAATGAAGCAGTTATTCTATTAGCTGCAAAAATTGATAAAAAACTGAATGTTGTTTGTAAAATTTCTGATGGTTTAGTGAGGAAAGATTTTTCTAAGCTAAGCAAAAAAGAGCTTCCTTTATCGAAAAGTGAAATTCCTTCGCCAACAGATTTAGTTAAAGAGATCTGCGGTAAAGGAGGAGGACGTGATAATATGGCACAGGGTGGTTCTAGTATTCCTCATGATTTAGATGATAGGTTGGAAAAAGTGAAAAAATTTATCATGGATAGCATTCAGGGGAGTGCAGAATCTCAGATGAATGTCCCTCGTAACATGTAATTAAGTCTCCTAGTGTTTTAATCATCACCCAATAAATATATAATTAATCTTATGTCAATATATGTAAGAAAATTTGGAGGTTCTTCTCTAGCAAATCTAGATAGAATTTCCCATGTAGCTGATATTATTACCAAATATTATCATAAAGGTCATAAGCAAGTAATTGTGGTTTCAGCCATGTTTGGAGAGACCGATAGATTAGTAGATTTTGCCCGTGAGTTTGATTATTACAATAATTCAAGAGAATATGCTGTATTGGTTTCTACTGGCGAGCAAGTTGCTATGTCTTTATTATGTATGGCTCTAAATGATAAAGGGGTATTTTCAAAGTCATTTAATGGATCCCAGGCTCTGATTAAAACAGACTCAAATCACTTATCAGCTAATATTACTGGGATAAATGCTGTTAATCTGAAAAAATGCTTATTGGACAATAAAATAGCAGTGGTTGCAGGATTCCAGGGAATTGATACCAATGGTGATATAACAACATTAGGAAGAGGGGGTTCAGATACAACAGCAGTTGCCCTATCGTCCATTTTAAAAGCAAAAGAATGTTTAATATACACTGATGTTGATGGAGTATATTCTGCAGATCCTAGAATAGTACCTAATGCGCAAAAAATTACATCTATTGATCATAGTGAAATGCTGGTATTATCCCATCTAGGCGCAAAAGTTATGCAACCTAGATCAATAGAATTAGCAGCTAAATATAATATGACTATAAAGGTATTATCATCATTTCATTCAGAAGGTGGGACATGCATACAAGATACTAAAAGATTTCCAATGGAATCACCTGTGGTTAGAGCGATTACATGCCTTAGAGAGATGGTAAAAGTTAGTTTGAAGATTTCTCATGAATATAGCTCTAGGGTGTCAGAACTATTAAACGCTTGTTATATAAAAGGCTTGAAGCTCGAAATGCTAAGGATTAAATATCCCAATTCTGAGTCTCAAGAGCTAATCTTAGAATGTGTTGTATCCGGTGAAGAGCTTGAAATATTTAGGGATATTGTCGCTTTTAATATCTCCGACAAGCTCATTGTAGATTCGGTGACTTTGGAGAATAAGAGTATTTTGTCTGCGGTTGGTATTGGTCTGCAAGGACACAATTATGCTAATGTTTTGAATATCTTAGTATCTTGTCTAGAAAAAAACGATATTAAGATATTTTCTATCTGTACAGGAGATATCAGGGTTTCATTGTTAATTGATGATCTGGATACTGATATTGCTCTTAGATTAGCACATCAGACCTTAGGTCTTGATTAAATAATTTAAAAATGTTTAAATGTCCTTTTTTTCGTCACAAACATATATTTTTATAATAATATATATTTGTTAGTCTAAAATTATATTAAATAGGGTGGCAGAATATATTTTTTTGTATATTCTTTGTCTTTGTAGTACAATACATAGTATTGGAGGTTTTAATGTTAATATTAACTAGAAAAGTTGGAGAAAACCTTGTTATAGGTGATGATGTTACTGTATCCGTTTTAGGTGTTAAGGGTAATCAAGTTAGAATTGGCATAAATGCTCCAAAAGATGTTTCTGTACATCGTGAAGAAATTTACGAACGCATTAAAAAAGAAAAAGAAAATGGTGAATCAGGTAACCGCTGATAAAAAATATTGGTTTATTCTTGATTAATTATAATTACTAATTAGCATATTAGGTTGTTTTTTCTTTCCATTCAATACTATCTAAGTTGACAATAAAGTTAATAATACGTATTCTGTTGTCTACTAAATAATTGGCTAGATTTAAATTTTATTTATTATCTACGTTTTATTTTTGGAGAGGTGGCCGAGCGGCTGAAGGCGCTCCCCTGCTAAGGGAGTATGGGCTTTATCGCTCATCGAGGGTTCGAATCCCTCTCTCTCCGCCATGAGAGTATTGTTGTTTAAATTGTGCGCCCGTAGCTCAGCTGGATAGAGTACCTGGCTACGAACTAGCGGGTCG
>JABSQI010000108.1 GCA_013215905.1 Legionellales bacterium
CATATAGATCTTAATAGATTAAAATATACAGTGATAGATTTATGCATTAACTAGATGTGTGCAAATATAACTCTTTATTGTTAATGACATAAACATAGAGGGTACATATATCTCAGCATTAAGCTATTTCTTGCAATAATATTTATACAGAGATTATGATATTCTAAAAACAGTAATATTAATGAAAAAAAATATTTTTTACAAAGCAATTAGGGTTATTGGAATAGCTGTATTTTTAGTGCCTATGGCAATAAATGCAAAAATTAACCAAGCTAAAATTAACCTGGATTTTGAAAATTACAATTCCAAAAAAGTTAGGTTTGATTTTCGTTTTAGTACAATTAAGCTTAAGCTATTACCTAGTGGGGATGTTATTCCAGTAGTTTTCAACAAGAATATTCTCAAGTTAGAACAAGGTAGAGTACAACTACAAAGTGCTAGGCTTAATATGCGTACTCTTGCTCAAAATAGCAATAACACAATAACAATTTCCAAACTTAATTCTGTAACAGCTATTGAACTGAGGATAAGTAACGTCCAGATCTCTGTTCATCAAGAAATTATTGGAAGGAAAATATCTATTCTAAAGAAATACATGACAATTGATTCTCCATATATATATTTCCCATTCCAAGGAAATGAGAATATGGAGCTTAATTTAGTAATCACTATTACTAAAAATGGTGATCTGCAAATAAAGAAGAGAAATAATTAATCAGTATTAATATTTGTAAGCTCTTTAGTGATTGGAATATTAATAGGAGCCTCAGCTTCTTGTCGATAAAAATCGAAATGCCAGAATTCTTTCTCATAAGGAATAAAATCGTGTTTTTGCATAGCCATAGATAATAATTCTCTATTACTATATGCCTCATCTCCTATCTTTTCTGCAGTAGCACTTAGATGGGAAATCTCATCAAAAAAATCAAAACAGGCTCCCATCGGCAGTATTTCATTTGTATTAATATTTAGCAAACCTAAATCAACCACATGACCAAAATTATGCCTAGAAGTATCTCCAGAAACATATCCTAATTTTGATAAATCTTTTTTATCTATATTTGGATAATGAATTTTTTTTCTTTCTATTTCTAGTTTATCTCTAACTGGAGAATTGAACCACTTCGTAAAATATTCAACTGCCTGTAATGGTCGATAAGCATCGTAGATATATAAACTTAAGTCTTGTTGAAGAATGTAGTTTTGGATTTTGCACATAGCCTGTGCTGGCTTTTTTGTCATGAGACAAGTATCTGTGTTATCCTGATGATATCCAGATATAACCTTTCCGATAAAATTTTCCTGTGTTGCATATGCTAATCTGGTGATGATCGGAATCTTACATAATTTTTTGCTAAGAGATGTAACATCTACAAGAAGTTCTAAAGCTTTGGCTCTTTCTGTGATCATTTATTTCCTTATATTTTAGTCTGGATTCTCAAGACTTAGTGTTCCTGTATTATAATCATAGGCAAATATTTCAGCATATCTACCCCAATCGATGATTGTTCTTAGTACTCTTTCTGATTCTTTCTCGCTTAAATAATATTCTAGCTTGCTTAAAAATCTTTCTTCGGATGCCTGATGATTTCTTTTTTCATCAAGGACGCGTCTAATTTCATTGGCAAGTGGTATTTTTTTTACTAGTTGCTTGGCAAAAAGGCCTTTACGATCTAATAAATCAGCTGAGAAAAATTGTTTTCCTGTTTCCGAAAGCTTGATATCACCAAAAGATACCTCAGCAAATCCTAAAATTTCTAAAGCTTCTGTTATAGGTAAAAGAGAGTCTAAATCCATTGCAAGAAAATCAGCTAGTTCTGGAAGATCAACGGCTCCTTTATTAGCAAAATCTGAATATAGAGTTTCAATAAGTCCCATAATTTTATCTGTAGAAACATCTGGTAGTCTATAGCCTATACCATATTGCTGAGTCTTTATTGTAGATTGATCTTTAGATTTTTGTGCAGTTGTAACAAGAGTATAAATTAGATCGACTAGTTCAATGAAGTCTTTAGATTGGGTGTTTCTTGGGTAGGGTTGTTTAACATTAACAGATGCAGCTATTTTTCCTGGATTACTCGAAAAAATTAATATTCTATTAGCTAGCAAAGCAGCTTCTTCTATATTGTGAGTAACTAAGATTATTCCACTTGTCTTAGTTTTTTTATTCTGCCATAGTTCAAGAAGATCAGTTTTTAAGTTTTCAGCAGTTAATATATCAAGAGCAGAGAAAGGCTCATCCATAATTAGAATATCTGGGTTAACTACCAATGCTCTTGCAAATCCAACCCGTTGCCTCATTCCACCAGATAGTTCTTTTGGAAAAGCAGATTCAAAGCCATCCATACCGATGGTATCTATTGCATGGATGGCTCTTGTTCTTCTTTCTTCTCTTGGTACACCAAGAGCTTCGAGACCTAATTCAACGTTTTGTAAAACTGTTAGCCAAGGCATTAAGGCAAAATGTTGAAATACCATTCCAATACCTTTTATTGGTTTGGTAACAGTGGTTCCTCTATATAAGACTTCTCCTGATGTTGGTGAGGTTAATCCGGTTAATATTCTCAAAAGTGTTGATTTGCCAGAGCCTGATTTACCTAAGATTGCGACAATTTCTCCATCATTTAATTCTAAATTTATATTATCTAGAATTAGACTTTGATTTGGATCATTACTCTTAAAAGTTTTGGTAATATTTTTTGCCTGCAATAATTTCATAAATTTATTATAATGGTCCCATTCTTTCTTTAGCAATTTTGTACAAAGGTTGCCAACAAATTTTATTTAATAATAACACATATACGCACATAATAGATGTACCGAGTGCTGTTCTATGAAAATCTCCAATTGCGGTATATTTTGCAATGTATGCACCAAGTCCAGAAGCAACTAGTGTAGTATCACCCCACGAGACAAACTCTGCTACAATACTTGCATTCCAAGCTCCTCCTGCAGCAGTTATAGCTCCAGTAATATAAAAGGGAAATATCCCAGGTAAAATAAATTTTGTCCACCAGCTTAATCCTGATAAACCTAAATTGTCAGTGGCATAGTGTAATTCTTTTGGGATCTCAAGTGTTCCTACTATAACATTAAAAAGGATATACCATTGGCACCCAAGAATCATTAAAGGGGCTGTCCAAATTTCGACATTCAATTTATATTTTACAATTCCAATTACTGCTAAAGGAAATAAGAGGTTGGCTGGGAAAGAAGCTAAAAATTGGATAAAAGGCTGGATTTTATAAGCTATTTTAGGTCTTTTGCCTATCCATACCCCAATTGGCACCCAGATTAATGAACATAGAATAATTAGTAATAATACTCTTATTGCTGTATAAAGACCCAACTCACATACCCTAATAACTTCTTGGACAGATAAAGCCGTTATGATGAAAACTATTAGTATGTATATACTGCTTAAAATCAAAGAAACAATAATCAGATTCCAAAGCCAAGAGGTATTTAAGGGAATTTTAAACCGGTCTTTTGGCAAGAGTGATTTGTTTAAAATTGATATGTTAAGAAGCTTGTTTGTAATAATAGAAAATATAAAAGACCAATATTTTAGTAACCTAGTTTTTTGGATTAATAAAACAAACCATGACTTAGTGGATTTTTCATTATTTATTTTTTGTTCTTGGAATTTTTCAGACCAATACAAAAATGGTCTAAAAAATAATTGGTCATATAATATAATAACTATTAACATACAGACAATTGCATACAGAACAGCTTGAGGATTTTGTTGATCTATAGCTAGAGCAATATATGAACCAACTCCTGGTAACCGAATATCTTGGTTAGATACAGAAATAGCTTCAGAGGCTACTACAAAAAACCAACTTGCAGACATAGACATCATCATATTCCACAATAGACTTGGTGTTGCAAATGGAACTTCTATTCTCCAAAATTTCTGCCATTTAGATAAGCTGTAAATTTTAGAAACTTCTATTAAATCATTGGGGAGAGTTTTTAATGATTGATAAAATCCGAAGGTCATATTCCAAGCCTGTGAGGTAAAGATTGCAAAAATTGATGCACATTCGGGACCTAGCAAACTTCCAGGAAATAATGAAATAAAGCCGACAACTGTAATTGATAAAAAACTCAATACAGGAATGGCTTGTAAAACGTCAAGGGCAGGAATGATAATACTTTCAGCTTTTCTGTTTTTAGCCGCTAAGGTGCCTATTATGAATGTAAATAATAATGAAAGTCCAAGTGCTAGAATCATTCTCAAGGAAGTTCTAAGAGCATAGTTTGGTAACTTACTTGGTAACAAAGATATAGTTATTTGTTCGCCTAGATTGTAGGGTTGAGCCATTTGCAGCCCTGTCCAGGCAAATGATACTACAATAGCTATTATAATTATTAAGGCTATCAGATCCCAAGGATTCGGGCGAATATATTCCGAGTATACTGAATGATTATCATAGCTTGTATCGGACATGTTTGACTAATTTGCATATATATTAGTTTATCAAAAGATTATCTAAATTTTACCTAGGAATTGGTAAAATTGCAAACAATGACATTTTTTTAATACTGTTGAGTATATAAATAGTTACTTAATGTTAAATATTATTAACCTATTGGAAGATTAGCACTTATGGTTGCATAATTGCGGTTAGTCCCTTTAGTACCTTTTGCTCTGCTAAAGCCAAGAGAGAAGTTCATAGAATCTTTCTTAATTGGCACATAAGCAACTGAGATATCGAATCTTGTGAAAGCTTCATTCGGATATATGTCAAAGCTAGCTCTGGTTTTTGCGGCTGTGGAAGGGTTATAATCTATGGATGTTGCATGTGGATCTAAGGTGAAGAAATTAGCAAAATCAACACTTACAATGTAGTTAGCCATACCAAAGTTGAATTGATAAACTATTTTCGCACCAATTCCTCCAAGAGCTAGATTAGCTTTTTGACGGTGGATGTCAAGATTTAGAGAAGTTAGTTCACCGTTTACCTCACTTTCAGTATAAGGAGCAATTCTTGTTTGAGAGTTTTGTAATTCTATGTATGGAGAAACTAATACCATTTTAGTATTAAAATTTAATCCTGCTTGGACTGTGCTACTTGCATAAGTGGCGGAAGTTTTGCCTTGCATTGTAACGGTTGCCTCACTTAATTTAAATTCACGAGTAATTTTACTAAAGTTTTCTCTACCGTATTGTAAAATAGTTTTCACAAAGACTAAGCGATTTTGGTAACCAAGAAAAGCACTATATGCTTGACCAACATTTCTAAAACTACTAACTGAATTTATAGTTTTGACTTTTTGTTGATGTTGGGAAAATGCTAGACCGACTGATACCCTAGCATCAGCTATATGTTTAACACCAACTGTCACATTCGAAGGTACACTTTTAACTCTGTTATCTTTGATTTGAGCTGTTTTTTGAGCGCCTATCTGACCAAACATAAAAGCTTCTGTTTTAGAACCACTGTCTAAATAAATTTGTGATTGTTGCAAAAGCCCTTGATTGATATTTTTAATCACCTCTGATGTTGATGAATACATTTGGCTTACAGTTTTAATAGGTGAGAGATGATTGAATGCTAAAATTTGAGCTAAAATTTCATGACTTCTAGCGCTTGGATGAATTCCATCTGTATGCAAGGTATCTGTTGCTGCAGCAAAGCCGAATTTTTTATAGTGGTTTCTAACATCATTGAATATATTAAATATATCAACGTACAATACTGGATAATTAGCTTCAGCAAGTCTATTTATGAGAGCTTCATTATGAGCTTTACTTTTTCTTAGGGCTTCTGCATCTGTAGGATTCGGTGTGCCACCAAACCTTCTTCTTGATTCTGAAGATGCACTATAGTCTGGTTGTCCCATTACCACAATATTTTTTGCGCCTGCTAATCTGAGTAGGTTAATGTGATTTATAATATTGTTAACTGATGTATTAAAGTCAATGTTGTTTGAATCTAAATAATCATTACCACCAGCCCAGTGAAAGTACAAAGCATTGCTATCTAAACGATTTGCTGAATTGAATACAAGTCTTGATGTTAGAGCGGCTGCTTGAGTTGGAGAAGTTGTGTTAATATTTAAAATATTAGTTAATTGATTACCAGTAATGATTTTTTTGTCATATAATAGAGTTAGTACTTGGCCTGATACATCTTTGGTTTTAAATCCTGAAACTGCATAGTTAGTTGGATTATTAGTAGCGTCTGCCGGCGCACTTATTGTGGAACCAGGTAGAGGTAGGAGAGGTAGAGTATCGAAAAAATGTCATATCGTCAAAAACAGGTGGCCTGGATTTT
>JABSQI010000109.1 GCA_013215905.1 Legionellales bacterium
ATCGTTAATAATACATCCTGCTGATCGCATACAAAAACATCCCAAGCTAAAGACAATCAGTAATTCAACAGGTGGCCTACCACCATTTGCAAACCATAGAGCCCAAAGTGTTGGCCACAATAATAAAAATATTCCTATTGGTCTATTAATACGCATTAAATTTAGATAAGCTTTGAACATTGCATATTATCTAGTGTTGTTAATAAGCTTTTTATTATTCTAAACTATGCGTACTTTTGCAAAAATAACCTTAAATATCTATCTAAATGAATAAATATGCCACATAATTGACAAAATATTCATTCCAATTTAGAATTACAACTCAAAGGTTATAGCTATAAAGAAATCATTATGAATGTTTGGGAATGTGAATATTGTGGGTTTATCTACTCTGAAGCAGAAGGACTGCCAGAAGAAGGTATAGAACCAGGAACAAAGTGGGAAGATATCCCAGAAGATTGGGAGTGTCCAGAATGTGGTGTCGCAAAAAGTGACTTTAAAATGCGTAAAGTTGCCTAAGTTGTAGTCCCTTCTGTATAGAAAAATAATATCTTTTAACAATTGATTTTTTCTAATTTATAATTAATTTTTTTAATTGGGAAATAAATTGAGACGGATATTCCTGATAAAAAAATTAATGGGACTATGTACACAGCCCAATACCAAGTATACATTAATCTTTCTCCAAAATACCAATAACACAAAAGTCCTCCTACACACCCTACAAATATACTAATAGCTACCCCCATACTGGATGCTCTCTTCCAATAAATCCCTCCTAATAAAGCAAAAGACATAGCCACAATAGGAATATTTGCCAATATTATTTTTTCTAGTAAATTATTTATCCCATAAATTGCAAGAATTAAAGAACTAGTAGCGCAAATAAAAATTGCTAAAGTAGGTTTGTGGCTAGCTTTTCTACCAAAAATCACCGGTAATAGTGAAACCATCCCAGTCCATACACTCGTTAACGTAGTAGCTCCAACACTAAACATAACCCCATAACCTAAACCCAACCAACCCTTTGATAGAAATAAGGTCATCGCCTGTGGGAAAACCCTATCTGAGGAATATGTTGAGATCCCTTTCAATTTTAATAAATAGCATATTATTATACCTGCTGCATATATAAGGTAAACTAGGAGCCCCGAAAAAAAAACAGCACGCTTAGCTACCTTGGGAGTTTTAGCCGCCACAAGTTTTTGACTGTAGGAAGGAGAAATAATATAACTAAAAACGGTTAGAACAAGTAATGAAAAAATATACGCTGGTGGGAGTAAAGTCATCCCATTAGAAAATGAAACTGAAGACTCAATATTTGTTGGAATATAATACGCTCCATACCCCATGGCTAATAGCATGACAATAGTTCCAAAAATACTTAATATGTCTGTTCTAATAATAGATTTTAACCCACCTCTAAATACAATTAATAAAACTAATATAGTAATAATTACAGATATAATATCTGTAGAAATATCAACTATCCCTTCAAAAATTAAAGCTAAAGATTTAATATATGTTGCACTAAAACCAATCATTGCAATAAATAAAATAGCTGCTGAGAAGGTAGCTATCTCCTTATTAATTCTAACAGAAAAATAATGTGCGACAGTGATTTGATTACTAGCTCTCCAATGCTCGGCAACAGTTAAAGTATAAAATATCAATCCTAATAAAAATATTAGTGGTAAACTTAGTGCCCAAAGCCCAACTGAGAAACCAAGAGATGAAAAAGATAATAATAACCCAGTGTTAATTGTAGTCATTGACAAAGCAGCAGTTAGAGCAAAACATCCAGCATCTTGCTTACCTGTTAGAAATATCTTTGTATTTTTAGTAGAATCACTACGCCAATTACCAAGAAAAATTAATAATCCTAAAAAGCTTATACAAGTAATAATATCAAAAAAAGAAAAAATCATTTGTAGTTAGAAATTTGCATCCAGTTATATTTTATTTTGTTAGCATGTAAAAGTTTTGTATATTTTTATAATTACACCCAGAGTATATATTCCATTCCTCTAAATATCAAACATATAAATTTATAAATTTATTATATCCAAAATTTAATCTTTATTGTAAAATTTCTAAAAGAACACTTAATGATTTCTCTAATACAAAAGACTGTTGTAGACACATTGAATATAGGGGGAAAATTTACTATTTGCTTTTAATATAAAATAGTTATGCAACTATTATCTTATTTATTGTTGTTTTTTACTATATTCAATTAGTATATAGAGTATTGCAACAAACTATCTGAACTTTAATAATAATCTATTTGACAGAGCAATAAACAATATTGCTAATGCAAAAATAATATGAATTAGGATATGATATTTTGAATATGCATCAAATAATATTTCGATATCTTTTGCTAATAATATTTCACAGGCCCCATCTCCAATATCATCTCTAATAATACTAGATTTCAGCCACTCATTAGTTTTTAAATTTTTTATATTAACTAATTCTCCAGTGATTTTAACCTGATCGCCTATTTGTAAATTATCAGCTTTTTTTAGTAATGTATCGCTAGGTAATAGAATATGACTATTTGAGAAATTAGCTATGACAAAATCTTGCTTAGATTGCTGACTCATTTTCAATACGCACTGTCCTTGTTCATGCCAACAATCATATCCACCTTTTTTATACAATGAAATATTCTTTCCCCATAATATACATAAATTTATTAAGTTAGTCTCATTTGTGAATTCCTGATTTGATATTGAGATAATTATCCCTGTTATTATATATTCCCCAATTAATTCAAGTTCAGAATTAAGATTTTTTAGTGAAACAATTTTTCTCTTATCTTTAGGATAAATTATTTGTGTGGGCTCTGATGAAACAGCAGGATGAAATTTATAGCTAGTTGAATATAATGTCCACCAACCCCAGAGAATCATGAGAAAAATTATTAGTATATTTTTAATTGCTGCGATTTTTTTTAGCTTATTAAAAATCATAAATAACTAATTTAATTATGACATACCATTATGGAGAATATTTAATATTTTATTAGAAATCTTCATGGTGATATCATTTTTATCTGACTTAATAAAAGGAGCAACTTCGACAAGATCTGCTCCACCCAAATCATGATTATTAATAAGTTCTTGCAATAATTTATATACAAAGTCTGGATTTAAGCCTTTAGGCTCAGGTGTTCCAGTAGCTTGAACAAATTTTTCATCTATCGCATCAATATCAAAAGATATATAGAGCTCCCTTACCTTTCTATCTATCAAATAGTTTAAAATAGTTTGTATAATATCTGGGGTTGCTAATATTTCTTCTGCCCAAAATTGCTTAATACCATATTTGTCTTCCCAATAAGATTTTTGATACTTAGAAGCCCTTATACCTATTTGAACAAAGTTCCCAGGTGATAAATATGGTAGAACATGATATACCCATGAACCAAAAGTAATGGGTAGCCCTAGTCTTGATTCCAATAGATCAGTATGCGCATCAAAATGAATTACAGCAGCATTTTTATTTATTTTTGACTTTAAATAATTTTTTACTAAAGGATAGCTTACAGAGTGATCACCTCCCAAAGATAATATTTTTAAAGATTGATCATATTTATATAGTATTCTAGTCACTTCATCAACTATGGAAAGAGGACTTACAGGATAATTAATATCTGTATCATCATACAGTGATTGACGACATTTTTTAATAACTTCAGGATGTAAATATTCATCCAATAGAAGTTGGGGGATTACTTTTATATCTCCAAGATCATAGATCTTTGATGGTGTATTATATAATTCTTTTCTTAGATATAGAGGCCCCCAATTTGCTCCTCGTAAAATTCCACCTCCACAATCAGAGGGGATCCCCAACAAACAACAACCTACTGGTGGTTTAGTAAGAAATTTGTTCCATTTATCTATTACCTGTTCTCCAGTTATATTATATATTTGTTGTTGTAAACTATTTTTAATAGAACTTTTTGACGTTACAGCATATAGACCATCACCTGCTGGGCAAAGTAACTTAGTTATATTATTTTTACAACGTTCCCAATCTATTTTATTCATAATCAAATTCCAGGAATTTCATGTTTAAACTTATCTACAGCATACATACCAGCAAATGGGTAAGAACAATAGTCTGCAGTTAAATAACCTCCAGGCCTGTAATTACCACTTTTACCGACCCCCCCGAATGGAGCACTTGACAACGCTCCAGTAGTTGGCATATTCCAATTAATTATTCCAGCATTGACTCTACTTCTAAATTCAAAAAATTCTTCATGTTCATCTGTTAGAATACTCGCCGCTAACCCATACTCTGTATTATTAGCTTCCTCAATTGCACTATTTAAATCTTTTACCCGTTTAATTTGCAATATCGGCCCAAAACATTCCTGATCTAGACTATTAATATTCGATACATCTAATAGGCTAGGTGTTATCATGAAGCTCTCTTTATCTATTAGTCTGCCTTTTACCAAGATATCAGCTCCTAGTTCAACTAGACGATTAAAATGTTCAATAACATTTTTGACAGCTTGTTTATGAATTAGTGGGCCCATAAATGGCTCAGGATCTTGATCAAATCTACCTATCTTAATCTGATTAATTTTATTTATTAGTAATTTAATAAAATGACCTTGATCAATTTGTTCTGTCAAAATAAGCTTTCTAGCACAACTACATCTCTGTCCTGAAGAAATAAATGCTGAAATTAAGACTATATCAACAGCAGCATTTAGCTCTTTATATTTACTTAGAACCAAAGGATTATTCCCCCCCATTTCTAAAACTAACATTTTCTGTGGCTTACCCGCATTTAGCTGATGTATTTTTTTGCCGGTATTATAGCTACCAGTAAATAAAATACCACTAGTATTGCTGCATACTAACTTTTCTCCTATATTCGCATCTCCTTGAATTAGGTTAATCACACCATTAGGAAGACCTACATTAACAAGACAACGTATAAAATGAATGGCCACCATAGGGGTAAATTCACTAGGTTTAAATATCACACAATTTCCCGCTAAAATTACCGGAATTATCTGTCCTAAAGGAAGGTGAGCAGGAAAATTGAATGGTCCTAACACAGCAAAAACACCCACAGGCTTATAACTTATCACTGATTGAAAACCATCATGATCAGTTTTGTTCTGTTTGCACCTATCAAAGTATGCTTTAATAGATATATCGATTTTATTAATTACAGAATTAACTTCTGTTTTAGCTTCCCAAAGAGGCTTACCATTCTCAATAGAAACTATATTAGAAAGCTCATCAGCATTAGCTATTAGCTCTTGCTTAAATTTATTTAAAATAATGACTCTTTCACTTATATCTAGAACAGACCAATTTTTAAAAGCATACCAAGAACTACTAATTGCTAATTCAAGTTCATTACTATCAACCATATTCCCTTGCCATATCTGTTGATTATTTGAAGGGTCATATGAATATATAACTTTGCCAGATCCTTGTATCCAATTCCCATTAATTAAGTTAGAAAATTCTTTTAGCATATAATCCTACAACACTAATATTTTTTCGCCTGGATTTATTTGTAATATATCCAGAATTTCTTCTGACAAAGCAGCCTCTCTATCATTTATGATATCTACCTTTCCAATAGTTCCTCTAAAATCTAGCTTGTCATTTGTAATTAACCTACGTTCTCTTGAGATATTTTTTTCTGATATTCTTGATACAGAATATTTTTTTGCTTCACTGTTTGCTACAATTTTATTTTTTTCACATTCAATAATTGGTCCTGCATCAAATATATTTACATGATTATTATAGGCAAATCCTTGGTTTAAAAGCATATTATATGCAGGCTTTGTATTAGTATGAGGCTTGCCTATTATTTTTATAACTCTTCTAGGCAGAAAATTAAAATAAATTGGCGCTGTGGGTAATATATCAGATATAGGAGTATAGTTTTGAAGAGGAATTATTTCAATAGCCTGACTATAAGGCATATCCAAGAATTTTTTCCCTAGACTATTCCAGAACGGCGACTCTCCAGCACGATCAATAACTCCACGAATATCTGCTATTATTATATTAGCAAACCTATCTGGAAATAATTTTAGATATAAAGACCTAATTTTTGACAGACTTGATCCTAATCCCGATTTACGATAACTGTTATTTAAAAACAAACTACACATCTCAGAAGCTGAAGAATAGTGAGAAGCCAAAGTCAAACTATATCTTTTATTTATTAAATTGAGGGCAATATTAGA
>JABSQI010000011.1:0-4386 GCA_013215905.1 Legionellales bacterium
ATCGTTTCTTTTGATAAATCCGATGTAAATCCACTTGGCATGTATTGATCTCGTACTTTATCGTATTGCTCTTTACAAATAGGATTATTAGAGCTTGTCAGCAATTCTGCAACATCTTTCTTTTTATTTTTGAATGCATAGTTTAAAGGCATGGCACCTTTCTCATCTGGAATTATTGAACTACATCCATTATCAAGTAACCGTTTAACTTTTGCAGTATATCCTTTTTCAGCAGCTAAACTAATAGCTGTTCTTCCTTTTTTGCTAGGAAGATCTTTAAAATTAGGAAACTGGGTATGATTAATTAGTTTATCTAAAATTTCATCCATCCCATCATTATAACATACCCATCGCAAAGCCCATGCTAATGCATTAAAATCGTCATTATTTTGAAGCACTATTTCATCAAATTTTGAGACAAAAGTTCCATCTTTGGCAGCATCTTTAAAATCCTGAAAAGTACCAAAAGCATTTAAATTAACTATAAGAAAACAAATAATTAAGACATGTCTAATATTCATATATTTTCATCCTATTGATAAATTATGGTGAGTAGTTAATAGCTAAAATATATCATAGTATATTTATAATTAAAATATTTTTTACAATTTTGATTATATTTGATTTTGAATTATTCAAATAATATTTTTATATTGAATAATTTATATTTTTACTATTCTCTATGTAAAATATAAAATTATCTCTAACAAAATATCGATAGTTAAAATAATTAACTTGAAAAACTCATCACATCTTGAATACTAGGTTTATTCAAACAACATTTAATCAGTCTATCAATCCCTAGGGCAACTCCACTACAGTTAGGCAAATATTCTAATGATTTTATAAACTTATCATCTAGTTCTATCTGTTCTAGATTTCTTCCCTGTCTTATAACATTGTCTTTCTTAAATCTTTCTGCTTGTTCTTTAGGATCTATTAATTCGGAAAAACCATTTGCCATTTCTATACCATCTATATATAACTCAAACCTTTCAGCAAATTTATTATCTCTAATCTTAGCAAGAGAAGCTTGAGATGCTTTATAATCATAGACAAAAATTGTTTTATTTGTTAATTTTGGTTCTATTATTTGGCTTAAAAATAAATCTAACCAACTATCAATTTCTAATGAACTAGATTTATTTAAATTAATATTATATTTTTCAGCAATAGCTTCACAGTCAGAAGCTGTTATATTAAATGGATCTATTCCTACATATTCTAAAAATAAATCTGTATATGATTTTTTTTCTATAGGATAATCAACAAATATTGATACTAATTCTCCTACTTCATGCATTAATTGATGATAATCAAAATCAATTCTATACCATTCTAACATAGTAAATTCTTGTTGATGATTCCTCCCAGATTCATCTTTTCTAAAAGCTTTACAAATTTGAAAAATGTCTTTACGATGACTTGCTAGTAATCTTTTCATATAAAATTCAGGAGAAGTTTGCAGATATTGTTTATTCCCCATTGCTAACTGTAAGCTACCAATATTCGGATCAGGATTAGTTGTAGAAGCAAGTAAAGGGGTTTCAACTTCTAAGACATCTCTTACCATGAAGAAATTCCTTATTTCACGTAATATATTTGCTCTTGATGTTAAAGTTTTAAGTGAAGAGTTTGGTTTCCAAGTCATTATTTAGTTTATTCTGTAGTCACACCCTCGGTAGAGTTTTCTAATGCCGCTATTAATGTATGCCAAGCAAGAGTAGCACACTTGACCCTTGCAGGATAGTTCGTTACTCCTTTTAATACATTGATCTTACCTAAACTATCGTCATTTTTTCCTTCAGTCAACATATCATGTGTAAGCTGAAATATTTTCCTTGCTTCCTGAAGAGATTTATCCAACATATTTTCCGTTAATAAGGATGCCGAAGCCGTACAAATTGCACAACTCTTGCTAGTGAATTTTATATTTTTGATAACATCCCCAGATATCTTTAAATATATTTGTAATTCATCACCACACACTGGGTTACGACCATTTGCAGTTCTATCCGCATCTTCTATAACCCCAAAATTACATGGATTTTTATGGTGATCCAAAATAACTTCTTGGTATAAATTTTCTAATTTCATGAAAACATCTTCCTTACAAATTTTAATGCTTTAATACATCTATCTACATCTTCTTCAGAATTATAAAAGCTGACAGATATCCTAGTAGTTGCAGGAATATTAAAAAAATCCATAATTGGCATTGCGCAATGATGCCCCGCCCTTACAGCAATACCATGATCATCCAAAATAGTAGCAACGTCATGAGCATGGATATGATCTAATAAAAATGAGACAATCCCAATTTTTTCCTTAGCAGTTCCAATTATATTCACTCCATCCAATTTAGTAATTTCCTCAGTTAAATATTCTAGAAGTTGTTCCTCATATAATTTTACCTGTTGTAATCCCAACTCCGTCAAAAATTCTATTGCTTCTCCTAGGCCAATTGCTCCAACTATATTTGGAGTTCCTGCCTCAAATTTATAAGGAACATCATTATACTCAACTTCAGTAACGGATACTTTTTTAATCATGTCTCCTCCACCTTGGTAAGGAGACATGATCTCTAAATATTTTTTCTTGGCAAATAATACCCCTATCCCAGTTGGACCATACATTTTATGACCTGAGAAAGCATAAAAATCACAGTCTAAATCACCGACATCTACCTTTTGATGCTGAATTGCCTGTGCTCCATCTAATAGAACTGGAATATCTTTAGCATGACAAATTTCAATAATTTTTTTTACAGGATTAATAGTTCCTAAAGCATTCGATATATGACTGACTGCTACCATTTTTGTTCTACTAGAAATTAGTTTTGATAAATCAGTAATATCCAATTCTCCATTTTCATTGATTGGAATAACTTTAATGGTTGCACCTAATGAATTAGCAACAATCTGCCATGGAATGATATTAGAGTGATGTTCCATTGCAGAGATAAGAATTTCATCACCCTCATCAATTCTATTTCTTAAAAATGATTGTGCTACTATATTGATAGCCTCAGTGGTTCCTCTACAAAAAACTATCTCGTCTTTACTCTTAGCATTTATATATCTTTGAATTTGTTGTCTAGCATTCTCATATAAATCTGTCGCTCTGTTACTTAGAGTGTGCAACCCTCTATGTACATTTGCATTATTATTGGTATAGTAGTCAGTTATTTTTTCGATAACTCTTAATGGTTTTTGAGTAGTGGCTGCATTGTCTAAATACACTAATTTATTTCCGTTAATATTGCTATCTAAAATAGGAAATTTTTTTCTTATATCTTTTATATTAATCATTTTCTTAGAGCATCAATAATATTTTTTCAATTTTAGGATCTATATAATCCATTATTGTTTTATCACTTATATTTCCTAAAATAGATTTAACGAAGGCAGAAACTAACATCCTCTTTGAATCATCCTTTGATAATCCACGTGTTTGTAGATAAAATAAAGCTTCTTTATCTAACTGACCAACTGTTGCACCATGAGAACATTGCACATCATTATTAAAAATTTCTAAACGTGGCTGAGTATTTACCTTGGCTTGATTTGATAATAGAATGTTTTTATTTAATTGTTTACTAATAATATTTTTAACATCTCTATCTACTTTAACATCTCCTTTAAATACACCCTGTGAACAGCCAGAATAGACTCCTTTAAATTCTTCAAAACTACTACTATTTGGCCCAAGATGGTTCACTAATACATTATGGTCAACATGTTGAGCACCATGTAAGACAGACATCCCATGTAATTTACATTCTGCTCCCTCTGATAGACTAACTTCTAAGTAATTTCTAGCAAGCGCGCTACCAAATGAAAAATTATTCCAAGAAAAAAAACTATTCCTGTTTTGGTTTACCAAAATATCAGATAAATGATAACTCTGCCTACTCTCTTCTTGAATACAATTAATATTACATCTTGCTCCTTCATCTAGAAATATTTCTGTAGTTATATTATTGCAATAAGTATTTTCTCCAATATATTGTTCCAGAAAATTCACATCAGCATTATCCTTAATAATTATAATATTTCTAATATTTGCTATAACTGAGTCGATACTTGAACCACAAATAATGTGAATTGGTTGCTCCAATTTCACATTTTTTTTAACTTCAATAATATAACCATGAGACATTAGGGCTAAATTAAGATCATATAATGGACTATGGTGAGTAATACCAGACTTATTCAGGTATCGTAAAATTTCTGGTGTTTGTAAACCTTCTGAAAAATTATATATATCTATCCCATCTGGTAATTTAGATTTTTGAATATCATCTAGAAAGATATACCATTCAGAAACTGGAGAAATATCTATATTTTTTCGTATTTGTTTATCTATAAAATTAAAATTTTTATT
>JABSQI010000011.1:4396-11060 GCA_013215905.1 Legionellales bacterium
CAAAGGATATAAAGAAGTATACTTCCATTGCTCATCTTTACTAGTAGGAAATCCTTTGGAAATAAATTTATGAAGAGCTTTTACTCGCATATTTTGAATAAACTCATTCCCTGGAAGATTTTTTTCTGCCTTTGAAAACTGTGTTAAATAATGTTCAGATATACTATCTACTGCTGTAACCACTGATAACCTTTCTCTTCTAATTCAAGTGCTAATTGTTGATCTCCAGACTTTACGATCGTTCCATTTTGAAGAACATGAACAAAATCAGGAACAATATAATCCAATAATCGTTGATAATGAGTAATTACAAGAAAAGAGCGCTTGCTGCTTCTTAGTTCATTTACCCCATTTGCGACAATCTTTAGAGCATCTATATCTAATCCAGAATCTGTTTCATCTAATATACATAAATTTGGTTCAAGCAAGCTCATTTGTAGAACTTCATTTCTTTTTTTCTCACCCCCAGAAAATCCATCATTGACAGATCTATACAAAAATTCCTCATCCATTTTAATGGTTGCTAACTTATCTTTTACTAAATTAAGAAAATCTATTGCATCTAAATTTTGTTGATCACGAGCTTTTCTATTTGCATTAACAGCTGACTTTAAAAAATTAATATTACTTACTCCCGGTAATACAACAGGATATTGAAATGCAATGAATATACCCAGATGGGCTCTCTCTTCTATAGTCAGTTCTAATAAATCTTTTCCATAATATTTAATTGTACCTTTAGTAATTATATAGCCTTCCTTTCCAGCTAAAATATTTGTTAAAGTACTTTTCCCAGCCCCATTTGGTCCCATAATAGCATGTACTTCTCCAGGGTTGATACATAAATCTATTCCTTGTAAAATTTTCTGGTTTTGCACTTCTACATGTAAATTGTTGATCTCTAACATAAACGATTCCTCACTTAACCTACAGCACCTTCTAAACTAACAGCTAATAGTCTATGAGCTTCTACAGCAAACTCCATAGGAAGTTCTTTAAAAACGTCCTTACAAAATCCATTCACAATCATAGCTATAGCTTCTTCTTCATCAATACCTCTTTGCCTACAATAAAACAATTGTTCCTCACCTATTCTAGATGTAGTTGCTTCATGCTCAACAGTTGCAGTTGTATTTTTTACCTCAATATATGGATAGGTATTAGCATTACACATATTCCCCATCAATAAAGAATCGCATTGGGTATAATTTCTAGCATTATCAGCATTAGGAGAAACCCTAACAAGCCCACGATAAGCATTATGAGATTTTCCTGCAGAAATTCCTTTAGAAATTATAGTGCTTTTAGTATCTTTACCTAGGTGGATCATCTTAGTACCTGTATCAGCCTGCTGCAAATTATTAGTTAATGCAACTGAGTAAAATTCACCAATAGAATTATCACCTTGCAAAACAACGCTAGGATATTTCCAAGTTATTGCAGATCCCGTCTCAATTTGTGTCCAAGATATTTTTGCTTTTTCTCCTTTACATAAACCTCTTTTTGTAACAAAATTATAAATACCTCCAACACCATTCTCGTCTCCCGGGTACCAATTCTGTACCGTGGAGTATTTTATTTCCGCATTTTTATGGGCTACAAGTTCAACTACGGCTGCATGTAATTGATTTTCATCACGCATAGGAGCTGTACAACCTTCTAGGTAACTAACATAGCTCCCCTCATCGGCAATAATTAAGGTACGTTCAAATTGTCCTGTTTTAGCTTCATTAATTCTAAAATAGGTAGATAATTCCATAGGGCATCTTACTCCTTTAGGGACATAAACAAATGACCCATCACTAAAAACTGCCGAATTTAAGCACGCATAGAAATTATCAGAGATGGGTACAACGCTACCTAAATATTGTTCAATTAGATCAGGATATTTTTGTACAGCTTCAGAGAAAGGGCAAAATATCACCCCAGCCTCATTTAATTTTTCTTTGAAAGTAGTTGCAACAGATACACTATCAAAAACTGCATCTACAGCAACCCCGGCTAACATTTTTTGTTCATGCAATGGGATCCCAAGCTTATTATAGGTTTCCAATAATTTTGGATCTACCTCATCTAAACTCTTTGGCCCCTCCTTTATTGATTTTGGTGCAGAATAATAAATAATATCTTGATAGTTAATTGGAGGATATTTTACACTCTGCCAATTTGGCTCTTTTAAAGTAAGCCAATGCCGATAAGCTTGCAGACGTCTTTCTAATAGAAATTGCGGCTCTTTCTTTTTACTAGAGATAAACCTGATAACATTTTCATCTAAACCTTGTTGTAAGGTATCAGAATCAATATCAGTTACAAATCCATGTTCATATTTTTTGTCTAATATTTTTGCAACTTGTTCATTAGCCACAACTAATTCCTTACATTTGTAAATTGCTCTTACTTACTTGCTTGTTACTATCTACAAGTAAATCCGATAAAGTAACACTGTTTAAAGCCTCTTTAATGGATAAATTAATAGATTGCCATTTGTTACTTATCTTACAGCTCTCTAAAATAACACAATTTGTAGTTTTTTTGCTGCATTCTGTTATATGAAAATCACCATCAATAGATTTTACAATATCTAACAGGGTTACTTCATCTGCTGATATGGATAACTGATATCCGCCATTCATACCAACTGCTGAACTTAGAAACTTTGCTTTTGATAATATTTTGAGCAATTTAGTAACAGTTGGATATGATATTTTTGTACTTGATGATATTTCTTTAGCTGTTAGCCTAACCTTGCTCTTAGCCAAATGTGCCATTATCACTGAACTATAATCAGCTAATTTACTAATTCTTAACATGATTCTTACAACAATTTATTAGTACTTATATAGTACTAGTTTAAACCCTTATTCGCAAGTTTTATAATTTATTTTAGAATCAAAGACTATGAAAAATAGGTAAATCCTTAGGTAGCATCGATAAACTCTAAGAAAAATATGCCTAACAAAGGCTCTTAGATCAGTCTACCTTCTATCCATTATTGAGCCATTAGTATTCATTGAATCAAATTTCATCGTAGGGCTCCTATAAGAATAAATATTACTACTATCAGATGCTATAGCATGACTAATAGATTTGGCGTAGATATCAACTCTAGCAGTATCATAACTTCTCACATAGGCTATATTTGCTCTTAAAAATTTTCCATTAAAATGAGACTCTCCATCTAGATTGATATCAATTGTAGATACTCTGCCGGCCACTTGGGCAAATGCTTTGTCTGTTCCAGTGACTTTTAAATACTCACTATCATTCCAAAATAATTTTAGCCAGGAACAATCAGACATATTTAATTTTGTAAGCATGATTTTCCCCTGGATGATAGCAAAAACTGAATCTTCCATGTCTATACTTAAATTATTACTATTTAATTTATTAAAATGTATTTGACCATCTCCACGCAAATAAAGATTTCTCACATTTATTGGGCCTATGACACTAACAGTATTTACAGGCTCAAGGTGTAAATCAATTGGTTTTGTAATATTAGAATATATTGTTACAGAACTATTATATCTTAACCAACGTAGATCCTTAGCATTAACAATCAAATACACTGGAGAAACATTTCTACTATCTACGTTACTAATATTTACTCTTTCATCATCTACATCAATTTCAATATTTCTTAAGCTTATTGGATTTCCTTTAAAAGATATAAAAGGAGCTTTTCTACTTTGGATTAATTTCAAGCCAATATTTCCGGATATTTCAATTTCTCGAAATTTAGTATTTTTAGGGATTTTTAAATTTGGTAAATCATCGGCATGAACCACCTTATTTTTCAAAATATCTTTACCAGAATAAACTGTCATTGCTCCTTTATAGTTAATTGAATGAATATTTTTAGTATTGACTGTTAATAGAATTGGAGAAATCTTCTTATATTTTTTAGGCTTACTAATGATAATTAATTCACCTTTCCTATCTACATCAATATTATCTAAATCAATTTTATTTCCTGTAAATGCTAAAGTTGGTTCTGTACTATTATTAATACGATGTAATTCGAGATCACCAACTATTTTGATTTTGTATGCCACCCCATCATTCGGTGTAAATTTGTTTCCTACTTCATTTGCAGTCATTGAAAAACTATTTTTTTTATATTTTTTCTTCTTAGGTATACTTCCAGCATAAAGTATAGTTTCGCCGTTATGGTTTATGGAATGAATATTATTTGTATTTACTTTCAGAATTATTGGCGCAATAGCATTATATCTTTTAGGCAGATTTATAGAAATTTGATCTTTATCTCTTACAACATTTACATTTTTCAAATCCTCCTCGTTACCTGTAAAAGATATAGTTGGATCAATAATATTATTAAAGCGCTCTAATTGTATTCCACCATTAATTATTATTTTATAAGGTTTTTCCTTATTTGGTTTAATTTGATTTGATAAATTGCTAGCAAGGTATTTTTCTTCCCCATAAGAGATGTTTACTAACACAATCCAAATAAATAGTAAGAAAATCCTTTTCATGCTTTTTTGTTCCTTTAATGTACAGAGTTAATATTAACACCTTATATTATAACTTTAGTTATATTCTAGGAATTTTCTAGCAGCTTTATCACTTTAGCTGAGGATATTTTGCACAATAAGATAATATATTATTAGTTCTTTAAAACCACTCTATATCTAACATCACCTTTACGCAGCTTAGATATAGCATTATTTACTTCATCCATAGGAAATATTTCTACAATAGGTTTTATATTATGGAGTTTTACAAATTCTAGCATTTTATTGATAGAACCAGGACTTCCTACTGGGGATCCAGAAACTGTTCTTTGCTGAGAAATTAAGCTAAAAGCATTTATATCTAATGGCTCTAGTACAGCACCTACAAAATGCAGTCTACCCTTTGACGCTAAAGTACTTAAATACATATTCCAATCCAATTTAACATTTACAGTAGATATAATATAATCAAATTTACCTTCCACAGATTTAATTTCATTTGTTTTAGTTGAGTTCAATACATAGTGAGCTCCCAAACTTAAAATCTCGTCATGTTTACTGTTATTTGAAGTAAATGCAGTAACTTCACACCCCCACTCCTTTAAAAATTGCAAAGCCATATGTCCCAATCCACCAATTCCGATAACTGCGACCTTAGACGTTGGTTTTATATCAAATTGGAGTAGTGGATTAAATACCGTAATACCTCCGCATAATAATGGCGCGACGCTATCTAAATCAATTAGTTCTGGAATTTTTACCACACTATTTATTGCTGCACGTACCTTATTAGCAAATCCTCCATGATGACCTACTATTGTTGCATGAGGAATATTTTTACAAAGATTATTATCCCCAGAAAAACAGTTTATACATTCATTACAAAAGGCAGAATTCCAACCTAAACCAACAACTTCACCTATCTTGAGTTTTTCAGTCTTTTTCCCTATCTTTGCTATTTTCCCAATTACTTCATGTCCAGGAACCACTGGATATTGTGTCATCTGCCAGGCATTGTCAATAACACTAAGATCACTATGGCAAATTCCACAATACAAAACATCAATTTCAACTTCATCTTGAGCCAATTCTCCAGGATCGTATTCAAACTTGGCTAATTCAGATCCAGCTTCTAATGCAGCATAGGCAGTTATCATTATCATCTTCCTTTATATATAAAATTTTAAATATCTCATTGCCTAAGGCTAACAAAATTAAAGCAAGTATAAAAACTATTATTAATATCTACTAAGAACTCATGTATAAAACATAGAAAAACATGTCTAATATATGTATTTATTGCTTGGATAAGTTCTCCTATAAATAATTACAAAGCACCTTTTGGAAAAAAACTTAATCCTCAATGTTTCTAATTAATTAAATAATTACGAAGCAAGAATTCTAAAAACAAGGTAAAAAATTACCTCTATCAGAGAGGTAATTTATATTGACAAAGCATGATCAATTACTAGCATTGTATTATGACTGATTTAAAAAAACCTAAGGGGGAGCTTTCTCTAAAAACTATTGCTATGCCAGCCAGCACGAATGCTAATGGAGATATTTTTGGTGGATGGCTTGTATCTCAAATGGACATTGCTGCCTGTATACTAGCAAAACAAATAGCATTGGGAAGAGTAGCAACTGTTGCCATAGATTCTATGTCCTTTCATTATCCTGTTCAAGTAGGAGATGTAGTAAGCTGTTACTGTGAATTAATCAAAATAGGCAACTCTTCTATTAAAATTAAAGTAGAAACTTGGATTCAAAATGATTCTACTAATAAATTTAGAGCTGTGACAGAAGGAATGTTTATTATTGTTGCCATAGACAACAATGGCAAACCTAGAAAAATTAAGCGTTGAAATTTGTTTTTAGAATATAGGTCCTCATATCTACATTTTTTTTATTCTGCTGGCGAGCCGATAACTCTAAAGATTTAATTATTTTAAAATTATATTTTATAGCTAATTGCTCAATATAATCTTCGGCGTGGGAAAACCTGCCAGATTTTTCTAAATTGAAATTTCTATTTTCGTTAAACTCAATTGAGAATAAAAAATATCCAGATGGCTCTAGAGCACGTCTTACTAACTCAAATATTTCCTGAAGATCACCAAAATAATTTATAACATCGGCAGCAGTTATTAAACTATATTTAATAGAAGTATCTGTAAGATGCAGGA
>JABSQI010000011.1:11070-13778 GCA_013215905.1 Legionellales bacterium
TTGATCATATATCTGTTTATTCTTAGCTATCTTTAACATATTCTTGGATAGATCAACTCCATGCATAACACTCACATATGGTCTAATACATTCCCCCAAAAGACCTGTACCACACCCAAGATCCAGAACTTTGATTTCTGACTCTACTATATAAGTTTTAATTATCTCTACAAATTTCTCGGGCACACAGTATGATAATTCATCTATCATATGTTTATCATAATATTCAGCATAATTATCAAATAAATTTGCTACATATTCTTTTGGAGGTTTTGCAAACTCATCTGTATTTGTTAAAGCCGCCAGCATATATTTTACTGATGGCAAATCTGGTTTAATTAATAAAGCCTTAGTAAAATAGTCGATAGCATTCTGATCTTCTTGTTTGCGCATACAAATCGCTCCCAAATTTGTATAAGAGTCAACATTTTTGTTATCGATGGTTACTACTTTTTCAAAAGATTCTATAGCTTCTTTTAGATGCCCCAAGGCCATATATGAAACTCCAGCATTATACAATGCTTCGATATTATTCTGATCTAAACGTAATAATTCGCGATAATGTTTTAGAGCATTTTCATATAGATTATTTTTAATAAATAAAGCTGCCAAATTATTTCTTGCTTCAATGTTATTTATATCAAAAGATAAAACTTTTGTAAAATATTCTATTGCCTGTTGCTGTTGATCTTCTCGAATACATATTACACCCATATTATTTAGAGTATCCAAATGTTCCTCATTATTTTGCAACACGCCCTTATAGAATTTTTTAGATGCTTCCAAATTATCTTCTAATAAATAAATATTACCTAAATGATAAAGAGCCTGTGTTAATTTAGGGTTTATCGATATTACATTATTAAACTGTTTTTTTGCTGATAGAAAATCTTTTTTCCGTAAGAAAAGTAGTCCTAAATTATAATGTGCTTGAATATGATCAGGTTTTTTTTGTAGTAATTGATAAAATAAATTTATGGATTTCTCAAATTCTTCATTATTATAGTAAATAGAAGCCAAATTATTATATGCTTCAACATAATCCTCATCAATTGCTATTGCTCTCGTATAGCTAATTTGTGCCAATTCTTTATTACCTTGTTTTAAATAAACATTTCCTAGATTATTATGATAATGAGGAATATTTTTGGAATATTTAATTGCTTTGTTTATTTTTTCACATGCAAGATCTAACTCACCTAAATCCACGAATAATAATCCTAGCAAATGCAATACTTTTGAGTTGTGAGGTTCTCTTAATAATATATCTTCATACAACTGTTGAGCTTCTGAATAATTTCCTTTTTTATGAAACTCTATTGCTCTATCTAAAATATTTTTATATGACTCAGATACTGACATTTATTCTTCTGTATATTTTTACTTGAAAGCAATTAATATTAAATATTTTGTTAGCAGCAATCTAAAAAAATATAAATTGATTTAGAAAATCTTTTGATATTCCTTAATAACAACTATTTCCTCTCAGGTAAATTTTTTCATTATGTCCAGAGGCATTGGAAAAACTATTGTTGAGCTATTATTTACAGCGATGTTAGATAAAGTTTGTAAATATCGCAACTGAATTGATTCAGATTGCGAAGCTAATATCTGAGCGGCTTCTAGTAGTTTATGAGAAGCTTGTAATTCACCCTCTGCATGAATAATTTTCGCACGCCTTTCACGTTCTGCTTCCGCCTGTTTTGCAATAGCCCTAATCATACTTTCATTAATATCAACATGTTTTATTTCAACATTTGAAACTTTGATCCCCCAACAATCTGTTTGAGCATCGAGAATTTGTTGGATCCCTTTATTTATTCTTTCACGTTCAGATAAAATTTCATCTAATTCTCTTTGTCCTAAGACAGATCTCAGAGTTGTCTGCGCTAACTGACTGGTGGCCTGATAATAATTTTCAACTTGAATTATTGCTTTTTCAGGAGCTAGAACACGAAAATAAACTACAGCGTTTACTTTCACTGAAACATTATCTTTAGAAATAACATCTTGACTTGGAACATCCATTACAATTGTTCTTAAATCAACTCTGATCATCTGTTGAATACCAGGAATAATAATAATCAAACCAGGCCCTTTTACTTTCCAATAACGCCCTAACATGAATATAACCCCTCTTTCATATTCCCTTAATATTTTAATCATTGATAACAAAACAAAAAATATACCTGCTAGGAAAAAAGCTGATATAGGTCCCATAATTTACTCCTTTGTTTTTTTTGATTTAATTGTTAATAATAAACCATCCATTCCTATCACCTCAATCTTCTGGTCTTTATATATTTGATGAGTTGTTTTTGCATCCCAAATCTCTCCATTTATCATGACTGAACACCTTGAATTTTGACTATCACTCAGTGCTACTCCAGAAGTACTAATCATTGAGTCAAGCCCAAGGAATTTTTTTCTTCTATGTGAGGCAATAGCAAAATAGACTATCCCTATTAAAATAGCTAGATTTACCACTGCTACACTTAGTATCACAGAATATCCTAACTGGAATGCATATGCATTACTATCATATAAAAATATTGAACCTAAGACTAATGAAATAAGCCCACCTGTACCTAATATGCCATAGCTTGTTACATATAGCTCAGATATTATCAGCATAACTCCTAAAAATAATAAGCCTAAACCAGCATAGCTTATTGGTAATGAATTCATACCGTACAAAGATACTATTA
>JABSQI010000011.1:13788-18729 GCA_013215905.1 Legionellales bacterium
TATCCCCCCTAATACCCCAGGGACTATTAATCCAGGATTAGTAAATTCAAAAAATAGGCCATAGATCCCTGCTAAAAATAGCATATAGGCGATTGATGGATCAGTAATGGTTAATAAAAACTGTGTTTTAATATCTATTACAAATTTCTCATATACTGGATTTTTAATCTCTATTTTATGAGCTTTTCCTTTAATATTAACCACTCTTCCGTTAGCCTTCTCCACTAAAGATTTATCATTTTCAGTTATAAAATCTATCACTTTTCTTTTGAGAGCTATTTCAGCTGAAATTGAATCTGATTCTGTTACAGATTTTTCTGCCCAAGTTACGTTACGATTACGTAATTCAGCAAGACTACGAATATATGCCTTCGAATCATTTTTCACTTTCTGCATTAGAGTGTTCTCTCTATTTTGTTTCTTATTATTGGTATCCTCGATATCTGACAATGGTGAAATACTTACGGGAGACGCAGCTCCTAAATTTGTTCCAGGTGACATAGCTGCTAAATGACTTGCATACAAAATGTATGTTCCGGCACTAGCTGCTCGTGCCCCACTCGGATGGACATAACCAACAATTGGAACATTAGAATTTAAAATATCCTGAATAATATCACGCATTGAAATATCTAAACCACCAGGAGTATCAACAAATAGAACTATCAGTTTTGCACCTTTGCTATTAGCGATTTCGATCCCCTTGCTAACATATTGACTAGTTGCAGGTCCAATAGCTCCTTGAATTGGGATCTGATAAACTATATCGGCAGAATATACAAAACCACCATACAGATAAAGTAAGATTATTAATATTTTTTTTACAACATGTATCTGCATAATTTACAATTATCGACCATTTTAATTATAATTATGGTCTTATATACTAAAAAATCAATATTAACATAAATTTGGAGCTAGCTAATGGGAACAGCAAACTGGGGATTTGAACAAATTTTTATTTTGTTTTTATGTGCGTTTCTAGTTTGGATGTTAGTTCGTTTTATCAAAAGAGAGCCTCAGGCATTTTCAAAGAAGAATTTAGAAAAAAGTTTTTATACTATGGGGCTATTAGCATTAGCCTTAATAGCATTTATTGCCTTTGGAGTAATAATTTTAAGACTTTGATTTAATCAATCTTTGGTTAAATATTTGCTTATTAGATAAGTTAAATCCTAGCGTAGTACCTTTCCAGATTGTAAATCTATTATGGTAGAAGGATATTGGTAATTTCCAATTTCAAATGGTAAGACATAACCTATATCTTCTAAAGAGAATTTTTTATACACTTCATCTAATGATTTACAAGGCCCTTCTCCACTAATATTTGCACTAGTAGAAACTATTGGCCCATCAAATTGCTCACAAATTTTTCTAGCGATTTCATGATCAGGAACTCTAATAGCAATTGTATCGTATATTCCACTTATCCAATCAGGCACGATACTACTCTTAGAGAAAACCCATGTTACGTTTCCTGGCCAACTCGCTATTACTTTAGCATATTGTTCTTTGGAAATAGGTTTAATCAGATTCTCAACTTGCAACCAATTGCTCGCAATTAAAATTAATCCTTGCGATTGTGAACGTTTTTTAAGCTGTAATAAAGATGCTACTGCTGTTTTATTAAAAGGATCACAACCTAATCCAAAAACAGACTCAGTTGGATATATTATTAAACTACCATCTTTTAAAACTTGAACAGAAGAAGATATTAATTCTATATAACCGTCTGATATCGCCATTTAAATATAATTCTAGTTTTATCAAGCAAAAGCCGACATAGACATTATCGGCACTTTGCCCAATATACTATTAAAGCAGCTATCTTACCAGCTTAGAACTACTTCTTTTTAGCTTTTTTCTTCTTAGCAGCTGGTCTTTTTTTAGCAGCTGTTTTCTTTTTAGCAGCTGGTCTTTTCTTAGCAGCTGTTTTCTTTTTAGCGGCTGGTCTTTTCTTAGTAGCTGTTTTTTTCTTAGCAGCTGGTTTTTTTGCTACCGCTTTGGTAATTTTAGCTGTAGCAACTTTTATTTCTTTAGCAGCACTAACAGCAGATTTCTTTTCTTTTGCAAGTTCTGCTTTTAGTTTTTTAATCATCATTTCTAAAGATTTGATTTTTTTAGATAATGATTTTTTCAAAGATGCACTTTGACTTTTAGCTTTTTTCAAGCTCATTTTAAGCCTTCTTTCAGCCAGACTTACTGTCGGCTTCTTCCTAGGCTTTGCTTTCTTTTTTGTGGCCATAACATTCTCCTTATTGTCATATCTATGTACACACTTGGCTAACTATAGTATAATTTAGAAAAATTTCCATAGTTTTTTGATTTTTTTTTCTTTTTAACGTTTTTATTCCTAAATTATTACTATTAAAGACCAACATTGTAACTTTTTGCACAAGGATTTTTTTATTTCTTTAATTAAATTTAGTTTTTAATTTAATAATTTTTTTAGTGTTTGTTATCAACTAGTAAATATTTGATATCCTATTAGTGTTTCTGGATTTTATTTGGGTTTAGTTTTTTAATGTAATTTTATTATTAGAAGAAATTTTTAATGTATTAGTTGCATTAAATTTGATTTGATAAGGAAATTCAGTTGTTAATTTAATTCTCTTAAATCCGCAATCTGTATCTTCAAATATTTTAATATCTGTTATCTTAGCATCTATCAAAATAAATTTATTGATGTGTTTAGGCCTGCGTTCAAAGCTACCAAATGCAAATGCTAAGATATTGTATCCATTGATATTCTTTCTCAAAGCTTTATCTAAATTTACATGCTGCCCATCAAAAACAACTATTTCTATATCTCCCTCGTCTTTTTGATTCCGTTTAAAAATAAACTCCGATTTATCATCTGTGTATTTTATTGAAGAAAAAGTTATCCAAACGGCTTTATTTCTTTTGATAGTGTTATGTAAAACCGTAGCTCCAAACAGCATGTTTGAAAACAGAGTTAATCCCAACATCAACCATAATTTTGTATTTATTATCATTTTTTCTCTTATTTATTTAGTAAAATTATAATTCCAAAAAGCACAAGAATAAACGCTGAAACAACTCTAATTATTTGCTCACATCCATGCGACATCTTACCTTGAATCTTACAAACTATTTTACCTAATATGAACCACCAAGTCATAGAACCAAAAAAAACACCCGTTACTACTATTGATAACTCTAAGATACTTACCATTTGAACTCTCAACCCAGAAAATATTGCCATAAATGTCAAAATTGTCATAGGGTTTGTCATTGTTAGTAAAAATACTTGATAATCGATATATAGACTCTTATGATTCCTTTTTAAATTAACCTCTTTATTATTACTCTTAAACGCTTCTTTGTAACCTAGATATAACAAAAAACATCCTCCGAGTAATCTGAATATATGTATTTGCTCACTGAGAAAATTATTTATCCCAGCAAATCCTCCGGCAGCAACTAATCCGAATACACTATCAGCTAAGGCTGCGCCTAATCCTACCGAAATTGCTCCTAACATACCATTTTCCAATGCTCTACGGATACATAGTAACCCAATGGGGCCTACTGGAGCAGCTACAGCAATACCTATCATCCATGCTTGTAAAAAAATAAATAATAACATTCTCATATATATTCAATAAATTCCATTCTAAATCAGTTACCATTATCCAAATAGATTTGTCACAATAAACTAGTCAAATAATATCTAAAACCGTATTTACCTTGCAATTATAGCTTTTATGTGCAATAATTGTCCAGAAACATATTAATAAACTATGCATCCCTTTTAAATAGTTACTAAATCGACTATTTAGCAGATATTAGTAAAATGAGAATATCTATAAATATTAGAAATATAATTCTAACAAGCTTAATTATCCTGCAATTACATAACACTTTTAGTTATCAAGCAAAAATTGAGATCGAGTATAAAGGTGGTAATACACGCCAAATCGGTAGGTATGGAATATTGTTACCTGTGTATACAAACGATAGTAACTTAATATTTTCCAACATATTTTTAATGAACGATAGCAAGTCAACACTTGAAGGAAATTTTGGTTTTGGTTATAGGAAAAATATAGATAGTAGATTCATTATTGGAGGATATGGATTTTGGGATATTAGGAAAATTACGAATGTTACTGATAAAATTCATCAAATTACCTTCGGATTAGAATATATGACTCCGAATGTTGAAATAAGGATTAATGGCTACATCCCTGAAAATAAAAATTTTCTTGTATTTTCCGGTAAAAGAATTGTTAGTAATTATGATGGTACAAATAATATAACAAATCATACCCTATCTAACTACCAAATTTACCAAGTACCATTAAGAGGTTTTGATATAGAGATAGCTAGTTATCTATTCATACCTAGAATATCAGCATCAATAACGTATTTTAATTTTTTTGCTAAGAAAAATGTTAAGGCAATTCGAGGAGCAAGATTTAGATCAGATATAAAATTGAATCAGCTAATATCTTTTACTGGAGAATTTTCTTCAGGTACAAATTTATCTCATTATTTTCTAGGAATAAAATTTAGTTTTGATTTAACTAAAAAAAGATTATCTAATATTTTTAACATGAATATTTTGCCGACAAAATTAGCGTATAAGATGCATAAAATGGCAATTCGAGATCTAGATATAATTTCTAATGATCTTGAAACAACGGAAAATATATATAGTAAAAATTTCCAAAATTATATTCCAATAATCTTAAATAAAAAGAACAAAAGCATTCTTGGAATAACCGATACAAGAGGTAATGCTATCTTCTTAAATAAAGAATCTGAAAAACTAATTACTTAAATTAACCAATATGGAATAGAAAATATATCAATTATTCAACAGGCAAATAATGGTAAGTATGAATCATCTCTATTAATCTCATCTGGATCACAGCTCAATGAATCCGTAGCTATTAATGTTGAGGATATTTTTGC
>JABSQI010000110.1 GCA_013215905.1 Legionellales bacterium
ACGAGTGGTCAATGGCGATTCCCGGTGTTGGAGATTAAAAGTTAGTATGAAAGGGACGACTTATAGATAAAATTATAATTCCTGTGGTATAGGGTCCAAAAAGTTGCCAAATTATCTAAAAAATGTATGTCGTTTCAGACGGTAATTGACTCCATATTTTTTGAGGTCAAAAAGAGGTCTATAACAGGGGTCATCAGCATTAAATCTCTCAAAACATTCTGCAAAACAAAATCCCTTTACCTAAGCTTTTCTGATTAATATAGCATAAAATAAATATTATCCTTATATTTCTTATCTATTTGCAATACATATCTATCCCAATTTTTCATCACGATTTGGAAATCGTCAGAGAAATCGGCTATCATTTTTGAAGATGGGGATATTTTAGGGTATAGACATTTATCGTATAAGTGTAGCTTTATATAACCATATTTTTGAGGTGAAATAAAAATTCTGATATTCTTAATTTGTTTACAATATTTTCTTTTTATATTTACATAATATGAAATATCGTCGTCTATATCTATTGCAATAAGTATTTCTATATCATCAAGGTTACTAGTATTTTTAATCAAAGAATCAAACACCGCTGGCAAATTATGATCTGCCTCATTACCACGAAATAGAGTTGAGCCAACAAATGATATTTTTGCATTTCGACTAACATGTGCATTTGCTAAAAATTCAATATTTCCATTTTTAACATGATATGATAACTTATGAATTTGTTCATTTTTGTTTTGAATCTCTTGTAGTTCTTTTATAGAGGCATCATCCTGATTTTTTGCTTGTTTTTGGGCATGTAATTTTTTTTCTTCTAATTTATATATAAATTTTTCTCCTAGGTACTTAAGTTTATCAGTGTTGATAGCTAACAAACGAAATGTTTTTATTAGCACTATAATAAATTTAAACATATATTTTAAATGCTGAAAAAATCCCAATCTAGATGATTTTTTGTAGTGTTTTTTTAAAAATATTTTATTAATGTAGAATTGAAATTCTTGAGGATATTTAGAGGATTTAAGAAATACTCCTACTGCTATCCAAATAGACCTGAAAAAAACTAGTGGTTTTTGTAAAAATTTAAACATAGATTATAGATTTTTCCAATATTTATTGAAAATTTTTTACTTATATTGGCTCTGGTCTGAACCAGGGTTGTTAGTCTAGTTATAATTACCATTCAATCTTTCAATTGAACCTAAATTCACTAAATGACAAATGTAGCTCATATATTTTAATATTTGTGAGTTTTAGTTTTTGCCATTTTAAATCGAGTTTACAGATTTTTCTTGCTATGTCAAACAAAAGCTAAACCAATATACCTGTTATGAGGATAGCAGATATCTATCTTTAATAACAAAAATATGTCCCTAAAGCAAAATATTTGAACTCATATTATTAAATCGAGTTACCTTGATGTGGATAGATTGATGACTAAGATCTAGTGAGCGGCAAATCAGAGTTCAAACTTCACTAATATATATCTGATAACTATTTTGTCGCTAATAGAACATACAAAAAGACGGTCAGAAGACAAACTACAATGTTTCCTATTACCGTTAGTAGTAATACTCCTACAAAGGTAAATAAATTATAAAAGATAACTTGTATATCACCATCGACACTCAGCTGTTATTATCATGGCTAAATGGGGTATAGATTTAGATGTAAATTGACATTAAATCTATATGTATGAGTGAACAGATAGATGGAGTTTTAGTGATTGTGCAAGAGCATATGCAAGAATAACCAAAGGCAGATACATTATATTTATTATGGTAAGTCCAAAGTTTATTGACTTCATAAATATATATGTTACTGTTGTGCTGTTGTTTTAAATCATAGCAGGAATTGAAAAAAATCAAGGATGAAGTATGCAGAAACTACAGCTAATTTCCTTATTATATATATTTATATTGTTTGGATTTTTAGCTGATTCTTATACCACAAAGGCTTGGGATAGAACTTATATTCAGTCTGGCTATGGTGGAGACTATAAGGTAACGACAAAACAAAAAAGAAGCACATTTACTTTTTCTGATTCAAGTAGTTGGTCCTTAGGAGAAAATTATTTTTTCGTGGAGGCAGCAGATTATTTTCATGATGAAATGATTTTATCTGGAGAATTTGATCCATCTTTCAGCTTGGGTAAGATATTTAAACAAAAAATTGGTGCCGGGCCGATTTCAGATACCTTGATAACAGCAAGATTTTATTCAGATGAACTTGGTTCTAGAGAAATAGATTATGGCTTAGCATGGTATTGGGATGTGCATCGTATTTTCAAGTATGTTTCAACAAAATTGCTGTATCGTAAAGTGTTGAGTATTCCAGGAGAAGCCTTTGCAGTACAACTTATCTCACATATAAATATTCATAGGTATTTGTTTGGAACTATCTTTGCTGATTGGACTATCAATGATCAGTCATTACAATATTCTAGAGGTAAGAATTTTTTTGGAAGAGTAGAATTATTTGGTGATATTAGTATATTATTTAATAAACTATATTGCATGTATTTAGGAGGAGGTTTTTCTTACTGGAGAAATAAGCTTGGAATACCAGGAAAACATGAGCGAGTTCTGTACGGTGCTCTAAGAATTTACATTTAATTAAATTATTTTTGTAAATGCGAACGTTTCTATTTTACAAAATTTTGAGTATTAATTAATCAAAAAATAATTATTTTTGTGTAAAAAATACTGTGTTTAATTATGGATTTCTTAATTAAATTATACAGTAGGATCAATGTTAATGGTGTTCTCCAGAAAATGTAAATTATTCAGCTTGCATTTATCGTACTTTTTGCTAATATTCTAGTCATGGTATATTTATCGGGTCGCTAGTAGCTTTTATGAGTTCAGAAATAAGTAGCACATCATATATTCAACACCATTTAGAAAATCTGGTTTTTAATTTACATGATTTTACTTTTAGTGAGCATGGCTTTTTAACTTTGCATCTTGATACATTGTTTTTTTCAATAGTATTGGGGCTCTTATTTACTTTAACTTTTTGGTTTGTAGCCAAAAAAGCTACTTCTAATGTTCCTGGTAGATTACAAAATTTTGTTGAAATTTTATTTGAGTTTACCCAATCACAGGTTAAAGACGCTTTTTATGGTAAAAGCAAATTAATAGCTCCACTAGCATTAACTATTTTCGTCTGGGTATTTTTAATGAATTTTATGGATTTAATACCAGTAGATCTATTACCTCTTATTGGCCAAAGTATGGGGATAGATTATCTACGTGTAGTACCGACAGCTGATTTAAATTTAACTTTTGCTTTATCTCTATCTGTGTTTATATTGATATTCTACTACAGCATTAAGATAAAAGGTTTGGGTAATTTTGCTAAAGAAGTTGCTACAGTCCCGTTTAAGGCAGATAGTATTGGTCTAAAAATATTGTTATTCCCAGCAAATTTTTTGTTAAGATTAGTAGAGGAATTTGCAAAACCTGTTTCATTAGCGTTACGATTATTTGGTAATTTATATGCGGGTGAGTTAATATTTATACTAATTGCATTACTTCCATGGTGGGCACAGTGGATATTAGGAGCTCCTTGGGCTATTTTTCATATATTAGTTATTGTGTTGCAAGCATTTATATTTATGGTGTTAACAATTGTATATTTAAGTTTGGCGTGTGAAGATCATTAATAATATAAGGGGGTAAAATGTTAGAAGCTGCAAGTTATTATGCACATATTCAGGGGATGACAGCTATTGCTGTTGCTTTATTAATAGGGTTTGGTGCTCTAGGAACAGCTATTGGGCTTGGGCTCTTAGGTGGTAGATTTTTAGAGGGCGCTGCGCGTCAGCCTGAAATGGCTCCAATGTTACAAACTAAAATGTTTATTATCATTGGTTTGCTAGATGCTGTTACGATGATAGGTGTTGGTATAGCTTTATATTTTGCTTTTGCAAATCCATTTGCAAAAAATTTAGTTAGTTATATTGCAACACTAAGTTAATTTAAGGCATGTTTATTATTTTGATAAGGAGCGTACATTGAGTATTAACCTAACATTATTTGGGCAAATGATAACATTTGCAATTTTTGTGTGGTTTACCATGAAGTATGTTTGGCCACCTATTGTAAAGGCTATGGAAGAGCGCGAGAAAAAAATATCTGATGGGTTAGCTGCTGCAGAAAAGGCACAAAATAATTTGGAGTTATCGAAGAAAAAGGTAATTGAAGAGTTGAGACAAGCTAAAATTGAGGCTAATGCTATAATTGAAAATGCATCTAAAAAAGCGACACTGATAATCGATGAATCAAAGGGGCTTGCCAAAGAGGAGAGTGTTCGTATTATAAACGCTGCTAAAGTAGATATTGATCAGGAAATATTAAGAGCAAAACAATCTCTTAGAGATGAAGTATCCATGATCACTGTTTTAGGAGTTGAAAAAGTTATCAAGAAGAATTTAGATGTAGAGACTCATAAAAAATTAATTGATGAGGTTATTCAAGAGATTAAATAATGGAAAAAACTTTTATTGCAAGACCATATGCTAAAGCAATTTTTGATATTGCTGTGAGCACTAATTCTCTTAAAGAGTGGGATGAAGCTTTGCTCATTTTGGAGGATTTTAGTAGGCATCCGGATGTGGTAACTTTATATGAAAACCCAACTGTTGACGATATGGAAGTAGTTAATTTATTACAAAGTTTACTTGGTAATAAAATCAAAGATACTCAAAAAAATTTCATTGAGTTATTAATACACAATAGAAGATTAAAATCTCTAAAAACTATTAGTAAAGTATATACTAGACTATTAAATGAATATATGAGTGTTTCCCATGTAGAGGTTATTTCTAGTGTAGAACTTTCTGGTGATATGAAGAAAAGATTACAAGAGAAATTACAAAAAAAATTGCAATGTAAACAAGTTGAGTTAGATTGTGTAATTGATGAAACAATCATCGGTGGATTGATAGTAAAAATAGATGATCAGGTAATTGATGGTTCAGTAAAAAATAAAATCAGTCATCTGACAAAGCATATGTTAAACTAGATTGATAAAAGAGGTAACCTAATATGGCAGGGCATTTTGCATTACAACCAACAGAAATAAGTGAAATAATAAAAGAAAGAATTAAGGATTTTAAATCTTCTTCTGAGATCAAATCAGAGGGTAGGGTTGTTAGTGTTAAGGATGGTATTGTAAGATTGTATGGATTAACTGATGTTATGGCATCAGAAATGCTCGAGTTTGATAATGGTTCAATGGGGCTTGCCCTCAATCTTGAAAGAGATTCAGTTGGTGCTGTTATTCTGGGAGATTATGAGGGTATTCAAGAAGGTAGTAAAGTTAAATGTACCGGGAAAGTCCTTAGTGTTCCTGTTGGTAGATCATTACTAGGTAGGGTAGTTAATGCTTTAGGAGAGCCGATTGATGGGCATGGGGCACTAACAGATATCGAATATTCTGAAATTGAAAAAGTTGCTCCAGGAGTTATTGACAGAAAATCTGTTAATCAACCTTTGCAAACAGGGTTAAAGAGTATTGACTCTATGGTGCCAATAGGTAGAGGGCAGAGAGAGTTAATCATTGGTGATAGGCAAACTGGTAAGACCGCAATTGCTATTGATACTATCATCAATCAAAAAGATACTGGAGTAAAATGTATTTATGTAGCAATTGGGCAAAAAGCTTCTTCAGTTGCTAATGTTGTGAAAATACTTGAGAAATATGATGCACTTAAACATACTATTGTTGTTGTTGCAAGTGCTTCTGATCCTGCTGCTATGCAATATATTGCCCCATATTCTGGATGCTCTATGGGTGAGTATTTTAGAGATAATGGGGAAGATGCTTTAATAATTTATGATGACTTAACAAAGCAAGCTTGGGCCTATAGGCAGATTTCTCTTTTATTGAGAAGACCTCCAGGGAGAGAAGCTTATCCTGGAGATATATTTTATTTGCATTCTAGATTGTTAGAAAGAGCAGCAAGGGTGAATGTCGAGTATGTTGAAAGTCATACTAAGGGGCGTGTCACTGGTAGAACAGGTTCGTTAACAGCTTTACCAATAATTGAAACTCAGGCAGGTGATTTATCAGCATTTGTTCCAACAAATGTTATATCTATTACTGATGGACAAATTTTCTTAGATACAAATATGTTTAATGCAGGAAAACGGCCAGCTATTAATGCCGGTCTTTCAGTTTCTCGTGTGGGTGGGGCAGCTCAAACTGG
>JABSQI010000111.1 GCA_013215905.1 Legionellales bacterium
TATTATTAACCTCAGATTATAATCTTTATTATTAACAAATATTTTTCTTGGTAATGTATAGTTGGATGTTGTTGTAAAATCTTTATAATTAATTTCCCAGCCATTTTGGATTAGCTTATATCCTGTGGTTGTTGATATTTTTTCATATGGTATTTTGGGATCTGGCAGCCCTTTTAACCAATATTGCATAGAATCAAATGGAATATACCATCCTACTTTTTTATAAAGTATTCTGTCTAAAAATTTTTCAGTAGATATCTCTTGATTCATCTCAAATGTGGCTAAAGACTTAGTTTGTTTTAACACAATTTTTTTTGTAGTTAGGCTGGGGATAAGAATAACAGTGAAATCATTTCCTGATTGTTGCCATACAATAGAACTCCTCCAGTTTTCTTTTTTATTATAGCCAGATATTTTCCCATTTATTTCCCAATGGGTTATAGAGGATGAAATTTTCTTAGAATTCTCTTGTAAAATATTTGCTCTATTTGCACATCCAAATAGGTTTACAACTAAACTAAGAATAATTGAAAATTGGTAAATTTTTCTTTGAGCCATTATATGCATAGGTTATCATACTTTCAGATAGAAGATTATTTTTTTAACCAAAAAGGTAGTTAATATGAAAAATGATATCAAATATAGAAAAATAATATATCCAGGAAGTTTTGATCCAATTACCAATGGGCATACAGATCTGATAGAGCGAGCTTCTAAAATGTTTGATGAAGTAATAGTTGCAATAGCAAGTAACGCTCCTAAGAAAAATACATTTTCTATTCATCAAAGAGTTGAATTAGCTAAGAGAGTCCTTAAAAATATAGAAAATGTTATTGTATGTTCTTTTGATGGTTTATTAGTAAATTTTTTAATTGGGAAAAATATTAATATAGTTTTACGTGGACTAAGAGCTGTATCTGATTTCGAATATGAAATACAACTAGCAAGTGTGAATAGAAAATTATTTCCTGAAATCGAAACCGTTTTTCTAACACCTTCAGAGCAATTTACATATATATCATCATCATTGGTTAAGCAAATATCTGAACTTGGTGGCGATGTATCAGCATTTGTTGCTCCAGAAGTAAATAAAGAGTTAACTGAATTATATAGAGGTGACAAGTAAAATGTCTTTGTATATTACTGATGAATGTATAAACTGTAGTGTATGTGAGGATGTATGTCCTAATAAAGCTATATCTATGGGCGAAGAAATATATGTAATTGATCCTAATCTATGTACAGAATGTGTTGGGCATAGCGATATTCCTGCTTGTGTAGAGATATGTCCGATAGATTGTATTAAGAAAGATCCAAATCATGTTGAGAGTGAGGAGAAGCTAATGAATAAATTTTTATCGATACATCCAGAACAAGCAACAGATAAATAGTATGAAAATAAATCAAAAAAATGTCCAAGGAATATTGATATGCAGTTTAGCTGCTATCTTTGTAACTTTACAGTTTACTTTGCAAGTTACTCCAGGGATTATGGTTTCTTCTCTTATGAAGGATTTTGCTATTGATGTTATTAAAGTAAGTATTTTGTCTTCAAGTTATTTTTACACTTATTTGTTATTTCAAGCTCCATCAGGAATGTTAGTTGATAGATTTGTACCCCGAAAAGTTTTGATATGTGCAATATTTTTTAGTGCGAGTTCATGCTTTATTTTTAGTTTTACTAATTCTTTCTATTTAGCTGTTATTATCAGGATGTTAATGGGACTTGGTTCTGCTCCTGCCATATCTGTGGCGTTTGCGCTTTGTTCAAGATGGCTTCCTCCTAATTTATTTGGATTAGCTATCGGCCTTGTAGAATCGTTAGCAGCATCTGGTATTGCTTTAATACAATATATTTTGGGTATTGTAATAGAAAGCACCTTTGGGTGGAGAGGGGCAATAATTTTGGTATCTATACTAGGAGCTATCTTATTTGTATTAGTATTATTGTTCGTTAAAGATGGGCATGAAGAACTGAATAATATTAATCAAAGTTCAGAATCTGGTTCCATCTTATTAGTATTAAAAAAACCTCAAGCTTGGATGGCAGGAATATACTGCGGTATGATGTTTATTGTAATTGCAGGTTTTGCTTCATTATGGTGTATTCCTTATATTCAAAAACTATATAGTATTGATTTATTGAGTGCTTCTATAGGTAGCTCTGCTATTTTTTTAGGGGCTGCAATTGGGGCCCCTTTTTCAGGATGGGTTTCTGATATTATTGGTAGAAGAAAGCCAATAATGTATATTTTTTCTATCATATCTTTGATAATATCCATTAAAATTATTTATCTACCTCCCGATAGTATTTTATATATGTACCTCTTATTAGGAGGATTAGGGTTTTTTTGTGGGGCTTATATGATTCCATTTGCTCTGATTAAAGATATAACTAGTCAAGAGGTGAGAGGGACTGCCATGGGGTTTACTAATATGATGTGTATATTGTTTGGTGCTCCTATCTTTCAGCCAGTTGTTAGTTTATTATTATCTCATAGTGCTAAAAGCAACTCTTTATTAGAAGGACAAGTGAATTTTTTAGTAAAAGATTACCAGTATGCTTTTACTTTATTGCCAGCAGGTTTTATTATCAGTATATTTACTCTGTTCTTTATCCGAGAAACTTATTGTAAACCAAGCGATTAAATAATGGATAGCAATATAATTAAGATCATGACATATAATATCCATAAAGGATTTGGGGCAGGTAATATTTCTTTTAACATCCATAAAATGCGAGATAGTATTATAGATGAATCGCCAGATTTGTTATTTGTCCAAGAAATACTAGGTAAGCATACTAAGAAAGAAAAAAAACATGATTCATGGCCTAAGCAAAGTCAACCAGAGTATATTGCAGAAGGAAATTGGCCTTATTTTTCCTATAGTGAACATGCTAAATACTTAGCAGGACATCATGGTAATGCTATTTTCAGCAAGTTTGTTCTATCAGAGATAAAACATGTAACATTATCAAAATTTTCTAGATCAAGTAGAGGCATTTTATATAGTATGATCTATCCTTTTAATGATAAAAATCCTATCCATTTAGTATGCGTTCATTTTGGTATGCTTAAAACTAATCGTTTTTTTCAAATACAGAATCTAATCGAGCTCTTATCAAACATAGAACCAGAACATGCGATTATTTTAGCTGGTGACTTTAATGATTGGCGAGTTTCGGATACCGCTCAGTTAGAGACTTCATTAGGGCTTAGTGAAGCATATAAAATTTCTACAGGAGACTATGCTAAGACATATCCAGCTATAAAGCCGCTATTAAAAAATGATCGCATTTATTATCGTGGGGTTAATTTAGTAGAAGTTAAATGCATGAACTCAAAGATTTGGAAGAGTCTATCAGATCATTTGCCTCTGATGGCAAAATTTAAATGTTTTTAGATATTTACATGTTGTAGGTATTAGCCGAGAGCTAAAGAAAGTTAATGATCTTGTTCTTTGAACTACCTATCTGTATAAATGGGTGAGTATCAGAAAACTTACCAATCACTCCAGTCATCATTAATTTCAGCAAATGTAACAAGTTTAAAATCATTATTTTGCATAATAAAATCTTTATCTATATCCCAATTGCTATTAGTAATGTTGTGCTTATTTTCTCTTTTTCTAGCCTCTATTTCTAGTTGTTCAATTTTCGAGCTATCAATATCCAATTTGAGTTTAGAATTAGCTTCTCTAAGATGATTGAAAAATTGATCTATCAGTTCATGAGGTATTTTCAAATCCTTTGCTAGTACTATATCTATAGCTTTTTGACTTGCTATGAGATTTTTAATGAGCTGTTGTTCTGTACTCTTATTGAGAATATTTGTATTTTCTATTATGCCATTTATGAGTGATACTAATTGTTTTTGCAGTGAAATATCATGAGATTCCTTTTCCAGTAAATCAGCATATACTGAATTTAAAATAAAAAATACAGTGATAACAAAAAATCTATTAATAAATTTAATCATAGGTCTATTGTAGTTTATATAAATAATTGTAATAAGAGAATTCTGTTATAATTTATGTGAGATTCTTAAGTATTCTCAAAATCTACAGTACTTATGCTTTTATTGAATATTTACATTTTGTAGCAAAATATCCTTATATTTTGGGTAACCGTTTACAGATCAACAAGTAGGTTTATCGAGACTGCATCCAAAAAATCACCCTGTGACTGCTCCTCCTCATTTATATCGAAGAGTAGTCACGCGTAATAAAATCATTTTTCTCTATTTCTAAAGTCTCTAAATTGACTTTTTCTTTAATTTTTTCAGGCAAATGTACTTTGAAGAAGTCCCTTACGCTCCTAAGATCAGACATTTTATTGCGATAGTACTTATCATGAATTTTATTTTTGTCGGGGTTGAAAATGCAACAAATTTTCTAACGAATTACTGATTGTAAATGACTGAATATATTCAAAATATCTAAAAAAACCACATACTAAACGCAAAGATTGAAATGTTGACATGTAGTCTTGTTTTGCTTAAAATAATTCCAAGTAAGTATTTCATATTATATTTAGTCATAGAGTATTGTTTATTATCTAATGAATTCTTAGCGATTCTTGATAATTCTACTGATACAATACTAGATAAAATACATTTTTTCTATAGGTTATGAATTCTTCATCTCACTCTAGCGCTAAATCAAACCACTATAATAAAGAAGCAGAATATTATGATGCATTTAATGAGAAGAATTCTAGGCTTATTAATAAAGTTATAGAGAGAGTATTTGCAAAATACAAAGTTAAGAAAATTCTTGATCTCACCTGTGGAACAGGGTCACAGGTTTTTTGGCTTGCTAAATATGGATATGATGTAACAGGGTATGATATCAACTCAAAAATGCTAGAGATTGCAAGAGATAAAGCCAAGCAAAGGAAATTAAACTTAAAATTTATAAAAGGAGATATGCGTAAAACTAAAGCTGGGACTTTTGATGCTGTTATTACAATATTCAATTCTGTAGGGCATCTTACCAAAATTGACTTTGAGAAATCTATTCGAAATATATATGCAAATCTGAATGCAGGCGGACTATATATATTTGACATATTTAATTTAAGTTATTTAATAAAAGGTAAAAATATCACTAAGTTAACAATAGATTGGCAAGAAATAATTGATGATTCTAAAATTAGAGAAATACAATATAGTACTATTAATCAAGATGGCGTTTTGGCATCTTATACTATTAAGCATCTACAAGAAGGTTTAAAAAAACCAAAAATTGCTACAAATGTACAGACTTTGCAAGTTTATACCTCAAAAGAGCTTAAAGATATATTACAAAGAAATGGATTTAAGGTATTACATCAATGTGACATTGATGGTACAAAGCTATCTCAAACTAGAACTGAGCGTATATTAACAGTAGCTAGGGTAGACTAATTTCGTTGTTTATTGATGATAACCTTAATCTATAACACATTTCATTGGAGTAAAATATACCTTTCTCAGAATAATATCCAGGAGCATTAGTTTGTTTATTATTCCATTTCTTTGCTCCATAAATTGAAGCCTCATCTACCATAATACGCACATCAAATTCCAAGTACTCTTCACTAGATTGTTTTTGAAAAAAAGTAGCTGAGATTTTTTCATTAAATCTATTGTGATAATATGGTTCTACATCAGAATAATTTTTGTTTCCTAGATAATATATATTTATAATACTTACTAAATAGAAATTCTTAGATATTTTTACTTTTTCACCTTCCTTCATCTTAAAAGGATTATTTTTAAAATAATTAAACACATCTTCTATTGATGGAGTATTACTATAAACACTAGCCAAAAATAAACAATAAATTATTATTATTTTTATTAAATGCATGTTTTCTCCTTATATTTATATGTTTCCCACAATTTCACTGATTTGTCATTTCTGGTAAAATCAAGCATTCTAATCCCAAGTGCAAAATATGATTAAAATAGCGACAGTCATTATAAAAAATATATTATTTTTATAACTTATTTATTGTCGTCAAAATTATCTTGGTTCTCGGCTTTAATCTCTTCAATTTGAGCAATGATAAGATCTTTAACTCTACTAATAATAAAATTTATTTCACTGTTCTCCTTATGTATATTTAAAGCTG
>JABSQI010000112.1 GCA_013215905.1 Legionellales bacterium
AGTAGTTTAGTAATTAACATTGTCAGTGCCGGCGATATGTCCGATGGATGGAGATATAATGAAAATACTGGGGAAATAATTGCTGTCGGATTTGATGAAGGAACAGGAAAATTTGTTGAACCTTAACAAAATTATATAAGGAAATAAATATGATATACCTCCTCGGCATAATATTTAGTGCTCTTTTACTCGGAGGATGCGAGCTCCACCACCCGCAAACACTCTCCAAACATGATGTTAGAGAACATTTACGTCCTTACGTTAACACTCCAAATTATTTATCTGGAAATCCGCAGTTGCCAGGAAATGTAACATACCGTAGTTTAAATAGAGCTGGCGTATTTGTTAAAGAACATGGCGACGAGATTAAGCTTATCTTACCTACAGATCTATTTTTTACAGAAAATTCCTATGAATTAAAACCTGATAAATTAGGTACTCTAAATCTAATTGCAGTTATGATAAATGCTGTAGATGAGCCAGCAATTATCATAGGGAATACTGATCCTATTGGAAGTAAAAAACATAAATACCTAACATCCAAAAAACTGGCCACATCAATTAAAAACTATCTTTGGAAAAATGGAGTTGAACAAAATAGAATTATTACTCGAGGTGCTGCTGACTCCAGGCCGGTTAGTGCTAATACGGTAAAAGGAAAATCCCTAAATAGAAGAATAGAAATACAAATTCGCCACTCTTAATTTTATTATTTTATAGTGCGAATTTGTAAATCTTGTTCTAGTAGAATTATCTATAATATCTTTGTTATTCATGAGTCACAACATAAAAATCCAACTAAGCTTATTCCTAAAATTTATTTATCTTAATTACTCGTTTCACAGAGTTAAATTATATTTGCTATTTTATCTCTAATTTTAGATAATTCACTAATGGCCTGGATATCAATCAAAAAACTTAGAGCTAAAACTACCCTTGGAGTAAACAAATTTGAGCAAGCTATATTATCAGATATAGATCTAGATCTTAGCTATAAGTTAGAACTTGATAAAATTACACAACATGACGACCTAGGATATACAATTGACTATGCTAATCTCTCAAGTAATATTTCCGAATGGCTCAGCATTCAGAAAACTAATCTTTTGGAGACTCTCGCAGCAAATTTACTAGAGTATATTTGTGATCAATATTCTATTAAGAGTATAAAGTTATCTGTAACAAAAATAAGAGCAATAGATAACAAGACTGATGTTACTATCTCACTAGAAAAAAATCTTAATCAACCTTCCTAATAGAACTTTTATAACGTATTTTCTCTAGATCTAACTTAGCTTGTTTAGCTTCTATATTATTGGAATATTTTCCCATTTCTACTGAATAATAAGTCTTCCCATTCCTCATAATTTTTTTAATATTTGTTAGATAGTTTTTTGACTCTAACCGTCTTTGTAATTTAACTGCCTCAGCTTTAAAGTTAAATTCTGCAATACTTAGCACAAAATTACCATATTCAATACCTTCTTGATCAACAGTATTAGAATTGTTATTTCCAGAAAGCATTGTATAAAATTTAAATCTTGGTTGCTCTACTTCTTTTTCTATAATTTTAGTGATTCGATCTTCTTTAGAATTATAAGAAGCTTTGTGTTTATGTTTAACTACAAATAGATAAAATAACAATACAAAGACTACCGTAATTATTCCTATAATTAAGCTAGTCATACTAGTAGATTTATTTTTTTTATAGTTTTGAACCGCGAAATCTTTTGCCATTACATTGTTTCCGGACTTGTAATCCCTAAAATTGTTAATCCATTAAATAAAATTTGTTTAACAGCAATAACCAGAACTAACCTCGAATTACGCAAGTCTTCTTCTTCTACTAAAAATTTTGTAGCATTATAGTAGGTATGAAATTCTGTAGCCAGTTCTTTTAAATATTGTGCTATTAAGTGTGGTGCATACTGTATTGCTGCAAGATCTATTATCTCCTCATATCTAGATAAAATTTTCATTATATTTAATTCTTCAGTAGTACCTAACAATTGTAAATGTCTTACCCCATCTTCCTCTAAATATTTGAAATTAAGTTCTTCTAATTGTCTAAAAACACTACATATTCTTGCATAAGCATATTGAATATAATATACAGGATTATCACTTGTTTTACTCTTTGCCAAATCTATATCAAAATCCATGTGTTGATCTGACTTTCTCATGATATAGAAAAATCTAGCTGCATCTGTCCCAACTTCTTGTTGTAGATCTCGTAAAGTTATAAACGAACCACTTCTAGTAGACATTTGAATTTGCTCATTATTACGAAATAAAGTTGCAAACTGCACAACCCTTACATGGAACTTATCTACATCTAACCCCATTGCTTGAATAGCAGCACGCATCCTCGGTATATACCCGTGATGATCTGCCCCCCAAACATTGATAATTTGAGAATAATCAGTTAAATATTTATTATAATGGTTTGCAATATCTGTAGCAAAATACGTATATTGTCCATTTGCTCTTACTAAAACTCTATCTTTTTCATCACCAAATTTACTTGCACTAAACCACAATGCATGATCTTTTTCATAAACACAATTCCTGCGCTTTAACAAATCAATAGCATCCTCAACTGCATTTTGATCTAACAGGCTTTGTTCAGAGAACCATTCTTGATAAACACCAAAAGACTCTAAGTCTTCCCTTATTCCTTTTATTACATTGTTCAAAGCAAATTGATGGATATCCCAATAGCTATCTGCCCCTAATATCATTTTACATCTAGTAATCAAAGCATCGATATATTTTTCTTTATCAACCTCTACATTAGGATCAATAATTAATTTATCAAAAATATCATTCGACTTATGAAAATATTTTCTTCCAAAATCATTAATTAAATCTTTGGCAATATCAAAAACATATCCCCCTTGATATCCATTAGTAGGAAAATTAACGATTTCACCGTATAGTTCTAAATACCTTATAAAAACACTAACAGCCAAAATATCCATCTGACGACCAGAATCATTAACATAGTATTCCCTGTGCACATCACAACCTACTGCTTCTAGACAATTTGCTAGAACCGATCCATATACAGCATTTCGACCATGGCCAACATGTAAAGGTCCTGTAGGATTAACGGATACAAACTCTAAATGTACCTTTTGTCCTTTGTATAGATCAGACATTCCATAGGAATCACCTCCATCTAAAATATTACTAATCATTTTGTGATAAACTTCTATAGAAAAGAAAAAATTGATAAAGCCAGGACTAGCTACATCTATCTTGTCTAGTAATGGGTCTGCATCTATTTCATCCTTAATTTGATTTGCTATGTCTAAGGGGGATTGTTTAAATTTTTTTGCTAAAATTAAAGCAACATTAGTTGCAAGATCACCATGATTTTTACCCTTGGAATTATTGATCTGGTAAGCAATATCTTCAATATCAACCTTATCCTTCCAAAGTTTTTGAATAACCTCATCTAAAATTCTTCTGATAACTAGTTTCATTTACTTTTATAATATACCTCTATTTCTGCAAATTGTAAGCTATGTTAGATAAACACTCAAGATCTTTCCAGTACTAAAGAGACTATCAAATTTTTTTAGTCCCAATTTTTTATTTAATATTCAATAAATATTATACAAGATTAAATATTTGTGTATAAATGAACATGCTATTTATAAAATAGTTTTCGATTTATCTTCTATATTAATCCTCAGAATTAACTGTACGCTGTTCCATTAACTAAAATCTGAGCCCACGAGTTTAATCATTTAGAGCTTTTTTAGTACAATATTATCTACCCCCCATCATAAAATTTTAGGAATACATTAGCATAAGCTACATTTAATTCATGAGCATAAATTTTATTTTTCTAATAGCAGGGCTTGGAATCATAACATGGGCAGCAGATAAATTTGTAGACGGAGCAGCTTCGATATCTCATATTATGGGTGTTTCTCCACTTCTAGTTGGTTTAACTATTGTGGCAGTTGGTACCTCAGCACCTGAAATATTCGTTGCAATATCAAGTGCATTTAATGGCAATGTAGGACTTGCAGTTGGAAACGCACTAGGGTCAAACATCACTAACGTAGCTTTAGTTTTGGGAGCCTGCGCTGCTATTAATCCTATTAAAGTACATTCCAAACTACTGAAAAGGGAATATCCAATATTGTTTTTTACAACTTTTCTACTATGGATGTTATTAAGAGATAACCATCTATCAATATTCGACGGTTTAATACTTTTAATAGGTTGTTTACTCCTATTAATGTGGTTTATTAAAGAAGGTCTAAGGCGTAATCAAGATCGCTTAGCACAAGAGTACCAAGAGGAATTATCTAGCAAATTATCACTAAAAAAATCTATTTTTTTTCTAATTCTGGGCATATTATTACTACCAATAAGCTCCCACATAATTGTAAAAAATGCTGTCGCGATTGCTAAGTATCTAAATATTAGTGATTTAATTATAGGTTTAACAATTGTAGCCTTTGGTACTAGCCTACCCGAGATAATCACTGCAGTTGTAGCTTCAATAAAAAAAGAAAATGATATTTTAATTGGCAATATAATAGGTTCTAATTTATTTAATATCCTAGCTGTATTACCTTTCCCTGCATTTATTCGTCCAGGACCACTCGATAATGATATTCAAAGAGATATTATGATGATATGCTTTACGACGATTTTGCTTTTTTTATTCGCTTTTGGATTGAATAATCAAGGAAGAATATCAAGGATAGAAGGCGTATTCTTAGTTACCACGTATATTTTCTATATTGCATATTTAATCCTGCCATTATATTAATTTTATAATATATATACTATTTTGAAGATCAAAAGCTCATCTAGAAATATCACCAACCGAATTTATAACTTCTTCTAAATGCAATTTTTTTCGAATAATGGCTATAATTTTAGGTAATACAGTCAATACACTCAAGGCTATGAAGAGAGTTATTAATCCTTTTATAACTATAACCCTTGGCTGTTCTACAAATATTTCCATGCCTAAATTACCCAAATATGTATACGTTAGTAATCCAGGTAACATACAAATAGAGCTTATAAATATGTATTGGATAGTTTTTACATTAGTGATCCCAAATGCATAATTCATGATATCAAAAGGAATTAAAGGTGTTAAACGAAATACAGCTATAAATTTCCAGCCAAATTTTTCACAACTCTGAATAAATCTATTAGCTTTATTCCCCAAAGATCTTTTAACTAAACCTTTTGTTATATATCTCCCAATAATAAAAGCTGAAAAAACCCCTAGAAGAGAACCAATAATGTTTAAGATCAAACCATTATAAAAACCAAAAATATATCCTCCTATAAATGACATACAAGCAGCTGGAATTAAAGAAACCGTTGATAGCATATACATTAATATAAATAATAATGGTGCGAATAAACCAAATGATTTGATGTGCTGACTAATAAAACCAATGTCCCAATATTTTGCAAACAGTAAATAACCCATCAAGATAAAAATAGATAGTAGTATAACAACCACTGCTTTTATAAAATCACTCTTCCTAAGTAAAGTTTTATGCATATTCAACAGTTTAGATTATTATATAAAAATTTCCAGTTATTTGACTTATAAACAATATAATAATAGTATAAGTCATAATTTATTGAAAATATCTATTGGATTTAACCATGTCGACTAATAACGCAATTGTTAATGTTAACGAAAATAATTTTGAGCAAGAAATTATTGAATCAGAAATTCCTGTTTTGGCTGATTTTTGGGCTGAATGGTGTGGACCTTGTCAAGCGCTAGGACCAATATTACAAGAAGTAGCTGAAGAATATCAGGAAAAAATTAAATTCGCCAAAATAAATGTAGATGAAAATCCAACACTTCCTAAAAAATATAATGTTAGAGGTATACCTACTTTATTATTTATAAAAGAAGGAGAGGTTATTGAAACAAAAGTTGGTGCTTTATCCAAAAAAGATTTGACTGATTTTATCGAACAACAAATTTAATAAAATATTTATTGACAATTTATTTTGGTCATATATACTGTGCCCTATCTGAGCGAATGTTTTCTAATT
>JABSQI010000113.1 GCA_013215905.1 Legionellales bacterium
GGGATCAATTTATGCTCAAGAGCTTTACTAAATTTCTGTGCAACTAATTCACAAGATTCACCTATTATATGCCGACGTTCAGAATGACCAACAAGAACATACCCACATCCTAGATCTCTAAGCATACTAGCAGCAATTTCCCCTGTATAAGCTCCTTGATCAAAATTACTAACATCTTGGCCACCTAAATACCAGTTAAGATTACTTAACAAATTTTTCGTGTGTAATAAATATGTACTAGGGGGGAAAATTATTATTTCACTATTACCCGGATCTACAAACCTGGAAGTTAAAGAGTTTAACAACTGAGTAATCGATTCTAAAGAACCATTCATTTTCCAATTAGCTGCAAAGATAGGTCTCATCATTTTCTACACAAAATTATCAGCATCTTCGCTACCGTAAACCAACTCGGCAGGATGTATGCTATTAATAGTTCTAGCCCATGGTGTATAAATTTTCATTTTATCTGGCAAATTGTTCATTGCCAACATAGCTGATCTTTTTGAATCATACTTACCATAAGTTACAATATACCATTCATCTCCATTCTTTTTCTTAGCACGATAATAGTTAGCTACGCCATCAATTCCCGAATTACGAATAAATCTATTAACAGCTGCCTCATTACCAGATGCAACTAGCTGGATAGTATAAACTTTACTATCATGTTTAGATGAATCAACACGTATATCACGCTCAGTATTTTTGATACCATCTTTATGCTGGTATGTCACATTAGAAGTTTCCAGCTGTTTATACTGCATTCTTCGAGATAATTTATTGGCATTATTATAATAATTTTTCTTCTCATGATATTCTTGAATCTTTGCTCTACTGTAGTCTTTTGATTTATCATCTACTTTTAAAATCTTCTGTCTATATCGAGCATCCTTGTTTTTAGAATTATTAGAGGATGAGGATAAAGTCCTACTATAAGACTGGTTATTTTCTTGTAATATTTCAGGATACTCAGTTAAATCATTTAGCTCAGGTGAAGCAGCCCCTAATGGAGTCAGATCAACATTAAGCTCATCATTAATTAAACCCATTGCTGCAAGCAATCTATATTGTGATAACAAAATATCATATTTAGTGTTTATGTATATAGTCTTAGATGAGAAATATTCGTTCTCGGAGTTCAACAAATCAAGCAAAGTTCTTTGACCTAGTTGAAATTGTTTTGCATAAGCATCTATTGTATCTCTAGAAGCTTCCATATGTTTTTTAAAATACCCGATCAATCCAGTATTAGTTTTATAGGCAATCCAAGCTAATTTAGTATTTTCAATAATTTCTCTATAGGTATTATTGCGTATTTCAGCAGATTGTTGTGCCAAATACGCTGTTTCCCTTTTACGACGAATGTCTCTGCCTCCATTTAATAAATTCCACCGTCCTTCAAGCATAACCCTCTGATCATTATTTTCCCCTTTAACACCATCTAGATTATTGTTAAAAGAAATTCCCCCTACTAAATCTATATGAGGCATCATTGTTGAGTTTGATTCTCTGTACTGAGCTACTGCTTCAAGAATATCACTATTTGCAGCCCTTAATGCAGGATGGTACTCAATAGCTTGCTCCAAAGCTTTCTTTTCAGATTTAGGGAAACATTTATTACTGATCTTTGGAGTAGTAAATCCCCGGGCTCTCATCCCACTTACCCTGAAAAACGATGTTTCAGCATCCATTAAATGACCTTCGGCAGATTTCAGATTACTTGACGCTTGAGCTAATCTACCTAAAGCTTGAACTGCATCTGTATTTCTACTTACACCTGACTCACTTCTACGACTTATCATTTCAGCAGTTCTTGTGTGAATTTTAACATTTTCTTTTGCTGATTCTATAATTTCTCTTTCTCTCAGCACATTTATATAAGCCTCAGCTACTCTTAATGAATGAGCATTCGCTTGATCTGAAACAGCCCATGAACTTGCATTCAATTTAAACCTATTCCTACTAACATTGTGCATAGTTGAAAAACCATCAAAGAGCATTTGCCGAGCCTCTAATCCAATTTCTCTGCGTAGCAAAGTTCTACGTCTATTACTCCCACTTCTTAAAGCTTCAGCTCTTGTTGTATTATTTTCACTACGCTCATATCCAATTGCTCCTGTAGCATCCAAAGTGGGGAAATATCCACCAACAGCTCCTCTATATGCTTGATCATTGGCAAGACAAACCTTCACGGTTTCCAGCACTCTTGGACTAGTCAATAAAGAACGCTGAGCTGCCTCTTGCAAAGTAACAGAGAAAGTAGAAGTAACTATGGCAATTCCTAATATTGTAGTAAGAATATATATCAATTTGTTCATTAAATTTCCCTTAAGATCTAAAAATAGATATGTTAGATTAAATCCTTTTAACTCTAATTAACAGCCCTAACTTATACCACAATTTAAACTCTAAAAACAATAACATTTGGATTAGAAAGAAAAAACTGAAACAAAAATTAAACTTAAATTAAGAACAATTGATATTAAAAATTTATAGCTATACTTAGAATGTATAAATACATATACAAGGATGTATAAAAAATGGTCAAAAATAAAGAACAACAAATTTGGACTATAGATTCCGAAGTCGAAAAAAGAAAAGATCCTTTACTACATTGCCTAATACTAATTACTAAGCTTCACAATAAACCCTTTTCTGCAGATTCCTTAACAGCAGGATTACCGTTAGTTAACTATAAACTCACAACAGAACTCATGCCAAGAGCTGCTGAAAGAGCTGGATTTTCTACTAAAATAATAGACCACCCAATAAATGGTTTTAATAATTTAATTCTTCCAGCAATATTAATCTTAAAAGATGACCAAGCTTGTGTTTTAGATAGAATAGAAAATGACGGTTCACTAAGTATTATCCAACCCAAGTTGGGAAAAACAAAAACTAAAATAGAAGAAATAAATAAACTATATACTGGAAAAACAATTTTCCTAAAACCAGACTATAAATTTGATGAGCGTACAGAACCTATGGTAAAAACCAAGCCTAAGCACTGGTTTTGGAGCGTTATCTTAAAGTCATACCCAATATATTCAGAAGTCCTTGTAGCCTCTTTATTAGTAAATATGTTTGCCCTGGCATCTCCATTATTCGTAATGAACGTGTATGATCGTGTAGTTCCAAATAATGCGATTGAAACATTATGGGTCTTGGCTATTGGTATATTCATTGTTTATTCATTTGACATAATAATGAAGATGTTAAGAGGGTATTTTATAGATTCTGCTAGCAAACGTATTGACGCTGAACTATCTTCAACAATATTCGAAAGAATTTTAGGGATCAAATTATCAAACCTCCCAAAATCTGTAGGAACCTTATCAAACATGGTATACTCTTTTGAGGGATTTCGGGACTTTATTACTTCTTCTACTATTAGTCTACTAATTGATTTACCATTTGTTTCAATTTTTATTTTTATAATATGGTATCTAGCAGGCTCTTTAGCTCTTGTGCCATTAATAATAGCGCCTCTTGTCATATTATCAGGTTATTTTATACAAATGCCAATTAATAATTTAATTCAACATAGTTACAGAATATCTGCAGAAAAACAAGCCGCACTTTTAGAGTCACTCCATGGTATAGAAACCATCAAAAGTTTATCTGCAGAAGGAATTCAACAACGTAAATGGGAAACCATAACATGTCAGGGAGCTGTAATTAATGAGAAACTCCGGTACTATAATAATCTTAGTTCAAATGTATGTATGTTTTTTCAATCTCTTGCTACTGTTATACTTGTCATATTTGGAGTATACAAAATAGCTGCTGGAGATCTTACGATGGGAGCACTAATCGCTTCTACTATATTAACTGGACGAGCTATCTCTCCTATGACCCAAGTTGCTAGACTAATGACCAGATACCAACAATCCATTACTGCGCTACATTCCATAGACGAACTGATGAAACTCCCAGTTGAAAGACCAAAAGGAAAAACACCTCTACAACGCCCGCAAGCCAAAGGGAAAATAGAATTTCTGAATGTAGAATTTAGTTACCCTAATCAAAAACTAGCAGCCCTTAACAAAATTTCATTTAAAATAAATCCAGGAGAAAAAGTTGGCATAGTTGGTAAAGTAGGTTCTGGAAAAAGCACTATAGAAAAACTCATTGCCGGACTATATGAACCAACTAATGGCAAGATATTATTAGATGATACTGAACTCAAGCAGCTAGACAAATCAGAAGTACGAAGACAAATTGCTTATGTTTCCCAAGAAATCATTCTATTTTACGGCACTATGAGAGAAAATATAGCTCTGCAAGCGCCATATGTTAATGATTCAGAAATTTTAAAAGCAGCTCAATTTAGCGGTATAAATGATTTTATTCGATTGCATCCTGATGGATTTGATATGCAAATAGAAGAAGGTGGCAAAAATTTATCTGGAGGACAAAAACAAATGATAGCAATTGCCAGAGCTTTTTTGCATAGTCCCCCTTTAATACTATTAGATGAACCTACTAGTGCGATGGATGATAAATCTAGCCTATTCTTTAAGAGAATGTTACAAAATGAACTTAAAGATAATACTTTAATTTTGGTTACTCATAGAAGCGATATGCTAAATATCGTTAATAGACTAATAATAATAGATAAAGGGAGAATAATAGCTGATGGTCCAAAAAATAATATTCTCAAAGCACTAAGAAGTACTGAAGTAGTAAAACAGTAAGAATTTTATTATGAACAAAGAAAAAAAACTTAGCGACGACATTACTATAGGCACATTGAAAGGTCCAAGTACCTCCAGCCATTATATTTTATGGGGAGCACTTGCATTCATCCTTATCGGATTAATCTGGGCTAATTTCGCAATTTTAGACGAAATTAGTAGAGGAGAAGGCAAAGTCATTCCATCTAGCCAGGTACAAGTCATTCAGAATTTAGAAGGTGGAATAATTAAAAATATACTCGTATCAGAAGGCGAGATTGTTGAGAAAAATCAAATACTAATGGTTATAGATGATACTCAGTTCACATCATCACTTAAAGAATCAGAAGTAAGGGTGAAAGCACTCCAAGCAAAAATTACACGACTAGTTTCTGAAACTAGGAACGTTCCTCTACAATTTAGCTACGCGTTAGAAAAAAACTACCCAGATATAGTAAAAAATGAAAAAGCATTATATTCATCGAGACAAAGAGAATTAGAAACCAGACTCTCTACACTAAAGAGCCAAGTAGATCAGAAAAATAGTTCTCTCAAAGAATTGATTTCAAAAAAATATAAACTGACAAGAAGTTATGAATTAATCAAACAAGAACTAGATCTAACTGAACCTCTATTAATAGATGGTGCAGTATCTAAAGTCGAAGTTATTCGCTTAAAAAGGCAGGCAAATGATTTATCCGGCGAGATAGAAGAAACCAAAATATCAATTAACCGATCTCAATTATCTGTAGAAGAAGCTAAAAGTAAAATGCACGAAATAGCTGTTGGTTTTAGATCTGCTAGTCTAGATGAATTAAACAGAACAAGAGCAGAACTAGCTCCTCTTGTAGAAGGCAGCGCGGCCCTTGAAGATAGGGTCAAAAGGACACAAGTAAAATCACCAGTCAGAGGCACTGTTAAACAAATATTTATTAACACTATTGGAGGAGTCATAACACCAGGGATGGATTTATTAGAAATTGTACCCTTGAACGACACCCTATTAGTAGAAGCATACATAAAACCTTCTGATATCGCATTTATTCATCCTGGTCAAGATGCCATAGTCAAAATAACAGCTTATGATTTTGCAATCTATGGTGGATTACCAGGAAATGTTGAACACATCAGCGCTGATACTGTAAAACCAGAAGGGCAAGAGCAAGAAGAAGGCGCAGACGGTGGCCATTCACGCCAAATCGGCCAGCGCTGCGAAAAAGCTGTGGGACGGGCACGAAGGCGTCGGTGACGGCGTGATGCTCGCCCGTGATCTGGTCAACGAGCCGGCTAACATATTGACACCAAAGGAATTTGCCAAGCGCGCGGCGCAGCTGAAGAAGCTCGGCTGTTCGGTCG
>JABSQI010000114.1 GCA_013215905.1 Legionellales bacterium
GGTTTCAACTAAAAATTTTGGCCTATTTTTTCCCCTGTTTTAATCGGCAATTTTATGTTGTTTATGTATTTTTCTGTGTTTTTTCATCCAACTTTTATTTTTTATTTTTAAAGGGATTGAAAAGTTATTCTTAATATCACCTCTAACCCCAATAATCAGAACTCGCTCTCTTAACTGAGCTACGCCATAATCAGCGAAATTTACTAAATGTACTTGCACTTTATAACCATATAAACCAGTATTTGAAAAATCATCTATTATCTTTTTTATAGCCTTTCCGTTGTTTGCGGTCAGCAGACCCTTAACATTTTCAGCTATAAACATAATCGGATTTTTATCCGATACGATTTTTACAAAGCTTTGATATAAGTTTCCTCTCTTTGTTTTTATTCCACCTCGTTTCCATATCATAGAAAAATCTTGACAAGGGAAGCCACCTAAAATTAGTTCTGCCTTTGGTATATCTAATAACTCCATATTTATTATGTCACCACAAACAATGTGATTTCCGATATTTTTTTTATATGTTTCGCAAGCTTTTTCATCAATATCATTAGCCCAATTTATGCTAAACCCGCCTGATAGCTTAAAACCTAAATCCATACCACCACAACCAGAAAAAAGGGAAATAGTGGTTATATGGTCATGATTTATTGCACCATATTCAAAAACACGACCTAGTGCACGATCTAAAATTGCTAAACTCATTTAAGCCACCAATTCGCTATAAGTGATTGTTTTTGTGAAAGCACCAGATAACAAATTGCTTATTCTATCTAGTGTGTGAATTTTTACATTACCTTCGTTTAATCTAAAGGTAAATTCATCAACATATCGATCAATATGTTTCTTAGTAAAGTGATGAAAAGTTCCGTAATAACCACGCTTTAACACCTCCAATATACTTTCTATTCCGTTGGTTGAAGCAATGCTATTAACAAATTCACCCACAGAGTGGTTAATCATTAGTTTATGATAGCCTTGAACTGGCTTATAAAAACTCGCTTCATCGGTTGATAGTGTAGCACCTAAATTTACATGTTGATCAATATAATTTTGAATTGATTCCGAATCGACACTTCTAGAAGACTTAGCTCTAACTGCACCATCTCTTTGCTTTAAATCAACTACAGCAAGTTTAGTCTTAGTGCTTCTTCCTTGCGTCCCTTTGGTGCGTTTGTCTTGATGCTTGTTTTTCTCTTTACCACCGAGATACGTTTCATCAATCTCTACAATACCGTCTAGAAAATTACCCTCATTTTTACCACAAGCCTCACGGATTCTTTGCAACATATACCAAGCTGACTTTTGAGTAATGCCTATCTCTTTTGATAATTGAAGACTTGATATACCTTTACTGCTTGTCACAAAAAGGTAAATAGCAAACAACCACTTATTTAGAGATATATGCGAACGCTCAAAAATAGTACCAGTTCTGACTGTAAACTCTTTGGAGCACCCTTTACATACATAATAACCAACCCTTTTACCTCCTCTAGCGGTTATTTTTTCAGAGTTGTCACATGAAGGGCATTTAACATTACCATCCCAGCGTTTTTTCTCAATGTAAATCCTAGCAGACCCATTGTCTGGAAACATTTGCATTAGCTCGAATGTTGAAATAATATCTTTACACATACTAATAGCTCTCTTTTTTAAGGCTATTATAATATCATTTAATAGTGGAGTAAAGTATATAATTCCCTAAAATATTCATACTTATCTAAGTTAATTTTGTGCTTAATAAAAGGCTACGCCTGTTGCAAAAATTGAGAGGTTGCTAAGTAATCACAACTCATATCTGGGTCATCCTCATAAGTAATTGACCCAATTAATCTTGCTAATATATCAGTTGGGATTTTTTCTAAGGACTCTCTCCCAACAACAAACTCATGTTCTCCCTCTTTATAAAACCATGTTAATTTCCTAGATAGCTCTTTTTTTGAATCTGCCATTTATTCTAATATTGGTTTTGCCAAATAAGGTTATAAACCTCTTTTTATCCACCATTCATCTCCAAGATCTTTAGGTAGCTTTTTACCGCACCAAGGGCAATGCTCAATTTTTTGTCGAGCTGTTATTATAACTTTGTAACTATTCAGAGGTCATGTTCTAATATACACGAATAGTTATTCTAATTTATCGTAAAACTAGAATCATGTTCTTGGACATCATCCTCTTTTAAATCTATTTTCCCTAAGTCTTCACTAACTATATTTTTAATAAGCTCGACAGATTTATTAATATCAGGAACTTGATTATCTTTTTTATTATCTATAGATTTATCAATGGTTCCTTCTAAGTCTCTTAATTGCAATTGCACACGTTTTGAAAGTAAGTTGCGATTTTTAATCGTTTTATGTCTATGATAGCCATACATAACAACAGCACTTATAGCAACTACTGCTATAGCAGCTATTCCACCTGACAAAAAAGAAAGTCCTACTACTGTTGCCATACCTAATATCGCACCAGCCTTAAGAGATAGTCCTATAAAAACACCCATCCCAACTCCTAAACCTATTGCTGAAGATGGTGAACCCTTTATTTCTTTGAATGGTCTTAACATCTTTGATGTGTGATGGCAAAGCTTATGAGTAGTTATTAATTTATCAGTAGCTATTAGTCCTAAATTTTTTGTCATATTGCTGAATTCTTTTACCACATTATTAGGAATTTCATTTGCATTTTTCCGTGATGGAAGCATTTTATTCCATACTGATATAGATTCGGAACGTTGTTGAATATACTGCATCAAAGCATATCGAATCATTTCATTATAAAGACTATCTTCTATTTCATTTTTGCGCTTTTTTCTATGATGAGAGATGAAATTTTTTTTATATCTAAATAATTCTAAAAATTTTTTTTGAGTATTTTCAGTAGAGCTAGGTAATTTTATATTTAATGGTGTTGCTCTTAATCTTGGTTCAAAAGCCGATGCAATAATTAATATTTTTTTTAAATTAATCATTTTTTCTAGATCAGGCGAAAGTTTTGTCTTTGTATTAATTACAATGTTATTCTCAGTACATACTTCATCTAATATATCAGCAGTAACTTCATTAAAAATATTATTCAAGTCACTAACTATTTGATTATAAGCTTCTATCTCAGATGGTTTCCAATTTTTTTTCCCTCCTAAATTGGGGAGCTGGATATCTTTTGAAAATTTGAATACTGATAATAATTCATCCATTTTTTAATTATAGAAGATGGTAATTTGTTCTGCGACATAAAATACAGGTTTATGTTAAAATTTATTATAAATATTAGTTCAATAAGTATAAATGATGTATTCTAGGGTGGTGGTATACTAAATTATTACCAACTTCTATGGTAACTATTCAAAGGTCAGCTAGCAGATTTATATTAAGTTGTTCTTGAAAAGCAAGGACAAGTATTTCTAAATGGTTCTTATTATTTTTATTTCCAGTAGATAAGACAGATTTTATAGTACAGTTATCTTTAGCACCTTTTAAGGTTCTAAACCCACCAGATATTTTAAGACGTACTTTTTCCATGCGAATATCTCTCTCAGCAACATTATTGGTAAATGGTACAATAATGTCGTGTAAGAATAGTAATATATTGTCACGATACTCGGTTAATCTTTTGAGTAGTTTCTTCGAGTTATTAGTGCCACGTAAAGCCTGCTCTCTACGACCAGCAGTTATTATATTAGAATTTCTTTCCTCAAGCTCCTTTATCTCAATTGGTGGAGAGGCATTGGATGATTGTAAGAATATGTCTTTAGATTTCTTCATGTCATAAAGTAAATCAGTCATCTTTCCAGCCCATTTGAAGCTTTCATATTCATGGATAAATTTTAACTCTCTTAATATATGAGCATTGCACATAGCATGGGTAGCATTCTCATATACATAATAAGAACTCCAATGGTCATGAACCATAGTTCCAGTAAAATCTGGCAATATACCTATATCATTCATAGCAACAGAACCTCGTTTAGCTTGAATGCCATAATGAGTTAGCTTATCAGCAGAGGCAACATGCAACCAATGTTTAGAGCTTGTTACATTTGTTCCTGTCTCATCAGCATGAAGAGCTGGAGCTTTTTTGAGTAGCTCTTTAATCTGAGATTCTATATTACTCAATCTTTCAGCAATATAATTAACTGCATTATCTACTGTACAAACACTTATATTATGATTGTATATGGCTTTAAATAAAAGCTTAGTACGACGATATGGCAATAACTATTCTTTATTAAGATATACCATTAATCCTCTAGTTCTTGCTCCATATTGAGTGGGCTGATTTACTCCAAATGGATATAAGGATTTATTAGTATGACTATAAGTCTTACAGCTTTTAATTTCTATTCTATGCTCAGTAACTATCATTTTAGGCTCGGGGATATCAAATGCCTGTCTAGTATCTAATGTAAATGGTGTTTTTGATAAATCAGAACCACAAATAAGGCAATTATCTACAGTTAGCTCATCAACACGAGCAAGATTATATCCTTTATGACCTATATGCCCACCTCTTTTTTTATCAGATTTCTTCCTAATACTATTAGTCTTCTTCGGTGTATTCTGGTCGCTTGATGGGGGCTTGTGACTGTTCTTACTATTTTTGGCTTCTTTAGATTCTAGTTTTTTTATTCTTTCTTTCAGATTACGGATTTGTTCTTTTTATAGATTATTTTCTTCTGTTTGTAAGATTATTAATTCTAATTTTTCTTCCGTAGTTAATAGTGACAGGTTATTCAATTTCATCAAATGATAGTAACATTATTAAAAATGCTTTTTTGTGAACTATCAACCATTCTTGAACATTAGAGCATGACATCTGAATAGTTACATAAAAATAAAAGAGACGATTGTGCTCAACAAGAGCAACAAAAGGTAGAGCAGCGTACATCTAATTCCAAACAGTGTTGGGACAATAATCCCTATGCCCCTAGCTGGAGCTATACAAGTTTTGAGTATAGAACATGGCAGGTAAATTGTGAGACAAAGCAAAGCTGCTAGGGAAAGAGATAAAGAGGATTGTTAGGATAGCAAGAGTTTTTGGATGCTTTTTCAACATCCACAAAACTGAGCAAATTTTGTTAGATTATCGCCATTAGTCTAGATAACTCGCAGCTTGGGAAGCAACATACAAATGCGCTAATTGTCTGCCAAAAAATTAGCTTATTTTATGCTCAAAGACAATTTTTCTTGATTGTCTCGCTACCTTAGTTAAGAAACTTTGTTCCAGACAAAATGTGCCACTCGACTTAACGCTCGACTCTGTTCTAAGCCGAAGCTGTCCGGATCACTAAACTCTTGTATTTCGGTCCGTGAAATCCTGCGCAGTTTAGCTCTCGCATAACGCTATGCGCTGGTAAGCTGCGCTACTTCAGGCGTCTCACCTTCGCCTTTAGCTCTCCCTGGTTCGTTGTGAATATCTCAAAACAAGCTTTACTTAAAAAAGTAAAATGAAAAAGTATTAAATATAAAAAATCAGGAAATTTTACTGATGCAAACAACATTTAAATATTAAACAATTATAAAAGGCGTCTTTAGCTTAGCATTTAATCCATTGAGTAACTGATTAACCATAGCAAAGGCGCTATATTAAGAAGAATATACCCGCCCTAATACCTATCCACCTAAATACAACATAATTATACTATAGGGTTGGTACCATCTCTTTTATCCATCATATAATTTGATAGTATGATTTCCTATGGCCCTATACTCCTTGTATATAACCTGAGATTTTTAATATTTTATTCAATTTACTTTAAATGTTTGTAACAATAGTTATATTTCTGTATAATACTTGGCTCGCTCTTATATTCTAAATTCCTTCAAACTGAGATCTCCTTGTAAAAATACTATCAGAGTACTTTTTTAGAACTATTTTTAGACATTAATAATCATTATAAAACTCACATTGTTAAATGTTAGTTTTTCTCCTAGACTAAAATGTATGCTAATTAAAAAACTGATTTAATGCGTAATTTTAGTCAAAATGTTTTAATTTTGAGTATTT
>JABSQI010000115.1:0-3225 GCA_013215905.1 Legionellales bacterium
ATCAACGCGGTAATCTACTCCATTTATTTGTATTCTTCCTATATTAAAAAAAGTGGCGAATCTAGACTGTCCACTACCATCCAGGCCTTGAGAAGTGGATAGAATATTTGGACTAAAATTTCCGTTTTGGAGCAATTGGGATACACTGTTGCGAGTTACCGTAGGATTTGGGTATGCATGAGCTATATTCATTCCTATCATAGTTAGTATAGTAAGTATTAGGTTAAGTTTAATTTTATTCATAAATTGACCTTTAAGTTGAGTGAAGTATATTTTTTTCAAGAAGGGCTATTTTAGCACAGATATATAATACGTCAAAGCTTAAACGCTATTATTGAGGATGAGTTGCAGGTTTATTTTTGGTTTTAAAATTTATTAGTTGTTGTGATTAGGATGATTTTTTTCGAGCTATAGTTGAGTGATGTAATAACCAGTAAATAGTTGCAACTAAAACACCACCTAATAAAGTAGCAAAGGACCAAGTAATTCCTGAAACCATTATTGTTGGGTAACCCCTTTTATAAAGAGCTCCTGCATCTTTTGCAATTGCTCCAGCAAAAATAATATGTACTATGGCATTTAAACACATCACAATATATTTAATTGTATAAATTTGGTTACTTAAATGAGCTAAAACTAGGTCGATCATATGCGAGCCTTTTTTTGCGATAAATTAATAATTATTATTGCCAGCAGAATGGCGCAGACTGTGAAAATGCTATTATTATTTAAAGTTTCTCCTAGTATTAAGTAGCCCAATAATATGCCGCTTAAGATCACAACACCACTAACAAGGCTGTAGTATACAGGACCTGCTTTTTGAACTATTGTAAAAAATATTACATAACCAAAACTATGCATACATATTCTAATTAATATCGCATAATCCTGGTAATTTAGAGGAAAAGTTATTGCATAATATGAATCAGTTAGGATTAAAATAGGGGTAACAAGGAGCGCAGCGCTAAGTAACATCCCTGCAGCTAAGCTAATTGGGGGCGTATTTTTAGGTTTAAAAGGGTTAATAAACAATACTGTAACAGCAAAACATAATGGAGTTATAAGAGCAAGCGTTACCCATGGCAGCATGCTTGTTGTTGGAACATTAGATAGAGAAATTATTCCCACCCCGCCTATTAATATACCTATAAATCTCCATATCTGAAAGGCTTCTTGCTTTACGAGTAGCGCTAATGGATAGACAAATATTGGGACTAGATTAATAATTACTGGCATAATATTAGATGGGAGGTATGGGGCACAGATATGTAAGATTGTGCTTGGAATAGCTTGGCCTATAAGGCCACATACTAGGTAATACGGAATGTGTTTTTTTGATAAATATAGTTTATTTTGTAATTTTGCAATAATAGTTAGTACTATTGCTGGTCCAATAAATTGCAAAAAAGAATATCCGACTGGAGATACGCCATTAGAGATGGCATATTTATTGATGATAGGGCCAGCTCCCCAAATGCTGCCTAATATAAGAACCAGTAAGAAAATTTTAAAAGAATTTTTCATTTTTTAACAATCACTTATGTTATTATTAGAACAAAAAAAAAACACTTTGTCAACTATTACTATGCGAAAATTAGCTAGAAAAATAAATAACTTAAATGATAGGATCTAAGTATGGGTAAGATAAGCGAGCTTTTTCATAGAGATATACCTCATCTGGTGACAGTTGATACTGTGCCTATGAATGAGTTGGAAAAAAGGATTTTAGCAAAACAATCTGCTATTGAAGCTTGGTTTCGTGAAAAATGGCAATGGGAGAATATGCCACTAACTTGTTCAGTAGATTTACGAAATTCTGGATTTAAAGTTGCAGCTGTAGATACTAACCTCTTCCCTGCTGGTTTTAATAATCTTAGTGAAGACTCTTTTCCTTTATGTGTACAAGCAGCTCAATATGTTTTAGGGAAATATTATCCAAATTGTCATAGAATTTTAATTATTGGTGAGAATCATACGCGAAATTCTTCCTATAGTCTTAGTTTACATCGGTTAGCGCAAATTTTTTGTGTTGCTGGATATGAAGTAAGAGTTGGAAGAATAGATAGTGATTTTATGGGGGATCAAGTAAAAACCGACTTAGGGATTATGGATGTCTCCAATGTCAAAAAAAAGGATAATAGACTAAGTATACAAGGATTTGACCCTTGTATAGTTTTATTGAATCGTGATTTGTCAGAAGGGATCCCAGAACTTCTTACTAATATAGAACAAAAAATAATTCCAATTCCTGAAATGGGTTGGTATAGCAGATTAAAGTCGAGTCACTTCGAATATTATCAGGGTATTTGTGATTTATTTGCAAGAGATTTTGATATTGATGTTTGGAGTATTGCTCCTTATTTTCAACAATGCAATAATATTAACTTTTTAAAATCTCATGGTATTGAAGAACTTGCAAATGTAGTAGATGAGTTGTTAGAAAAGATTAAGAATAAATATACAGAATATGGTATATCTAATAAGCCCTTTGTAGCAATTAAGTCTGATTCTGGAACTTATGGAATGGGTGTAATGATGGTTGAATCATCACAACAGTTATTCGATATGAACCGAAAGCAGAGAGTTAAAATGTCTACAAGTAAAGGTAAACAAGCTATCAGTAGAGTAATTGTCCAAGAAGGGGTATATAGTTTTGATAACTATAAGAGGGCTGTTGCTGAACCTGTGGTTTATTTAATCGGACATTCTGTGGTCGGAGGGTTTTATCGAATTCATAAGAATAAAGGAATGAGTGAGAATTTAAACTCTCCAGGAATGGAGTTTAAACCACTAGCATTTGGTAAACCTTGTAATACACCTAAAGCTGATTCACAGCCAAATAGATTTTACATTTATGGAGTAATAGCAAGGTTAGCGTTACTTGCGGCAGTTAAAGAGATTGATGGGGTGCTTGGTGAATAGAGAGATTAAGGTTGGATTTATAATTGATCCATTATGTAGTTTGCGTCCAGAGAAAGATACTTCAATTGCTCTTATGAAAGAAGTTGCAAGTCTTGGAGGTAGAATATTTGTTGCTGAAGTTAGCAATTTGGTTGTAAGAGATCAAATAGTTTACGCTTTTATGAGTGAAATACAGCTTAGCGGAGACAGGGGTTGGTATACCAAGAGTGGCGAATCAGAGATCTCATTAGAATCCTTGGATCATGTGTGGCTAAGAAAAGATCCCCCATTTGATAATAATTATCTGTATGCAACACATATATT
>JABSQI010000115.1:3235-6000 GCA_013215905.1 Legionellales bacterium
AAGTTGTTAATAATCCTGCAGCTATTCGCAGATTTAATGAAAAATTATGTATTCTAAATTTTAGTTGTATTCCTAAATCTATAGTTAGTTCAGATCTTAGTATTATTTTAGATTTTTTAGAGAGTGAAGATAAAATTGTTATTAAGTCCTTAGATTCTTTTGGTGGAAGAGGGGTTATGTTTTTACAAAAAAATGATCTAAATAAAGAAACAATTATTAAAATAATGACAAAGGAAAATTCAACTCCAATAATGGCTCAAAAATATATTCCAGAAATTATTGATGGTGATAAGAGAATTATAATATTAAATGGCAAACCTTTTCCAAAAGCTTTAGCTCGGATCCCAAAGCCAGGGGATTTACGGGGGAACATAGATGCAGGAGCTTCGGTTAAAAGTGTCGACCTTACTAAAAATGATTTATTAATATGCGAGGAGGTAGCTCCAATGCTTATAGATTCAGGAATAGTTTTTGCAGGATTAGATGTGATTGGCGATAAGTGCACTGAGATTAATGTTACTAGTCCAACTTGTATAAAAGAATATCAGAAGTTAACAGGGATAAATATAGCAAGTAAAATATTATCTTCTATACTATGAAATAAAAATTTATTATGAATATGAAACGTATAAAATTAGAATTACCAATACATGGCGAAAAGTTATTATTACATTCTTGCTGTGCACCTTGTTCTGGGGAATTGATGGAAGCATTGTTATTTTCAGATATAGATTATAGTATTTATTTTTATAACCCGAATATACATCCTAGAACTGAATATTATTTGAGAAAAGATGAAAATAAAAGATTTGCTGATAAGCATAATATTGAGTTCATTGATGCTGATTATGATAGAGATAGATGGTTTGGTTTAGCTAAAGGCATGGAAAATGAGCCTGAGAGAGGCATTCGTTGCACGATGTGTTTTGATATGAGATTTGATAAAACTGCAGAATATGCTTTAGAACACGGATTTAAGGTTTTTACTAGTTCTCTAGGGATCTCAAGATGGAAAAATATGGAACAAATCAATAATTGTGGTATAAGAGCTGCAAAAAAAAATCCTGGGCTGGTTTATTGGACTTACAATTGGCGTAAAAAAGGTGGTTCGGCAAGAATGATAGAAATATCTAAAAGAGAGAACTTTTATCAACAGCAGTATTGTGGATGTGTATACTCTTTGCGTGATACCAATTTATGGAGGGAAAAAAAGGGCAGAGAAAGAATAGAAATAGGAAAAGACTATTACCAGGATGATTAAACATATTCGTAATATATTTTTATAGTTATTTGACTTTAACTAAATTGAATTTTTAGTAAAATTCAAGTTGATTGGTTAAGCAAAGCTTTTGGAAGTTTGAAGTATTAATTGAGAATATTTTTTATACCCATAAATTTTTATATTTTAAAAATAAATATCTAGAATAGATAAATAAATATATAAATTTCTAGTAAATTATATATTTAAGTTCTCTGTATATTATTCTTTTATATGAATTTTCCATCTATGTATCAATAAAACAAATCTATTTTAATCTATGTTTTGTTCAAGGAGATGAGTATAATAATAGGTGTTAAAGAACACAATAATTTCAAAAAATACCAATAAATAGGATAATGAAAGATATTAGCCAGCAAAATAGTGTTAATATATGATGACCAAAATTATTTTAAATAAATTTATAATAAATCTATGGTTAAGAATAAAAAAATAAAAATTGGAGTAGATGCTCGCGCAATGTCAAGAACTTTGACCGGGATCGGTAGATTTTGCCAAGAATTGATAATGGAGTTATCAGAATATCCAGTTGATATTATATTGTTTAGTCCATCTCCGGTATTGAATATTAGCAGATATAGTAATGTATCAACATGTGAAGCAAATTTTAAATCTAGGTTAGGATGTCTTTTTTGGTCGCAGTTTATACTTCCTTACTGGGCATATAAATATAAAATTGATATTTTTTGGGGAACAACTCATCGTCTCCCAGAAATTTTATCAAAAAAAATTATTCGTGTGGTTACCATACATGATATGGTTTGGTTAAAATTCCCAAAAACTATGCGTAAAACTAGTTATCTACTAGAAAGACTATTATTACCAAGGTCTTTAAAATTATCTGATATTATTCTCTCTCCTTCTTATAGCACAGCTAATGATATAGTATCTTTTGATTCGAGATTACAAAAAAAGATCCATGTTGTACATTTAGCACCCTTCTTACGTGATGTTAACTCTGTAAAGTCAGACTTAAATAAATTAAATATTATAAAACCGTATATCTTATTTGTAGGGACTATTGAGCCGCGTAAGAACCTGCATTCACTGATAATGGCTTTTTCTTTGATTCCCATAACAATTCGAAATAAATATCAACTTGTAATTTCGGGTAAAGAAGGATGGGGGGATTTAAACATAAAGAAAATATTGGAAGACTATGAACTAGAAAAATCGGTTATATTTACTGGTTATGTAGAAGATGGATTACTTATTGAGCTTTATAAAAATGCCTATCTATTAACATTGACATCATTCTATGAAGGATTTGGGTTACCAATAATAGAAGCACAATCACATGGTATACCAGTATTAACTTCTAATGTATCTTCTATGCCAGAAATAGCTGGAGAAGGGGCGGTATATGTTAACCCTCATGATCTGAAAGATATTTATAAGAATCTAAAAAAATTATCGTCATTTTTTTTTGAGTTACACACACACAAAAATAAGATCGTAATGAGAACGATGAAATACAAATGTAGCC